>CAZVXJ010000281.1:0-4285 GCA_964631675.1 uncultured Alphaproteobacteria bacterium | reverse complement strand
CATCCCGACCAGAATTGAAGTCAGTCTGCGCATGCGAGACACCATCCACGATACAAACACGACACAGAGCACAATCAGCCCGGAATTCGCGTTGATCATCCACTCTTGCGACAACATGACTCCACGTGCCGTTTGTGTCGTCATCCATCCGGGCAAATTGAAGGCATCGACTATGCTCGTACTGTCAACCCAATCGACAATAAAGTTTGGAAGCATGTCGAATAGCTGCATAAACATGAGCCAAAACCCGGACATAAGCCAGATAAATGCGCCGACTCGAGTCGTGCGCACAATCATGGCAAGCAATCCAACGGCGACGGCGATTTTTTTTCCGACATCGGGTATTGGAAACACCAACGCGGCCGCGATGAGAACCATGGCCCATGGTACAATCCACCACGGACGTGCCATATTGACACAGGTGGTCTTGAAAATGGCCAGTGGACTCTGTGTCTGGTCACCGCCCGCGTACACTTCCTTGTAAGTGAGCAGCACGAGGAAGTTCACACAGACGATCGCAGCACACCCGTAGAAAACCGCAGGCCATGAGATCCCATAGAGATAGTGGGCAAGCGGTGGACCGAGAAATCCACCGACATTTACGATCATGTAGAATGTCCCCCAACCAACCGAAGAATTCTCTTTGTTCAAACTTCGAACCAGAGTTCCCTGCACACCAGGCTTGAATATGGCCGTTCCGAAGGCAAGCACGCAGCAGCCAAACAGGAAAGGGTAGTACTCACGCTGAGTTGCCATTAACAGGTAGCCTGCCGCCTTGAGTACAATGGACACGGCTATGGTCTTCTTATACCCGTATCGGTCTGCAAATCCGCCGGAAAACATGGGCACAAGCGTTTGCGCGAGTGCCCAATAGAAGAAAATTACACCTTTCTGTACCTGAGAGAAGTGCAATCCATTAATCTCGTCGGCCTGGGCAATGTAGATGGGAATGACGACACGCACACCGTAGTAGGCAAGCCGCTCGAGCATTTCCATGACGTTAACCATCCAAAATGCACGCGAAAAACCGCGCAACTGCGTTCCAAGGGATTCTGATTTCATCGCGGCGGACGGTATGAGAAAACTCGATTTCTACTCAACCGAAAACCCCAGTGTAACAACCGATGTGATGTCTTTTTCCAGCGAAGAGGTATCATAGTAACCGTAGTCACTGACGTCCGTCGAATTGCGCGGCGTCACCTGAAACACGCCCATGCGTGCGCTGCGAACCGCGGAAAGTTTGCAGCCGGCATTTTCAGCAATCTTCTCTGCACGGGCCCTGGCATCACGAGTTGCCTCACCGAGCATCTCGATTCTTACATCGGCAAGCTTAGTATAGAGGTACTCCGGCGAAAACGAATTCAACGGAATTCCCTCTTTGATGAGTTCGGTTGCCCGATTCGAAAGACCTGCAATATCGTTGACGTTAGAGGATCGCACCTCAAACGAAACCGTGCACTCGTAGGCGAATATCTTCCCGGTGGGCATACCATTGGAGCTGTACTCCTGAATCGAGTTCGAAGTGATGTTATTGAACTTGGCCGCTTCGTCCGGAACTTTGTTTTGCTTCAAGTATTCCCGGATGCGTCCCTGGTGCTTCTCGATTTCGGCGTATGCATCGGCAAGTGTTGCTCGCTGCGCCGATACCGACCCTCGCCAGATGATGAAATCGGATGTAATGGCGCGTTTCGCCGAACCCGTAACCGTAATCTGGTCACCGGAGCGTTTTATGCTCTTTAGCCCGGCGGAAGTAGTGAAGCCAAACACGACTATCGCCACGGAGATAGCGAACAAGCCGACGGTGAGACTGGAGGATGATTTCTCGTTCATGGTATCTGATGAAAAAACGACAAAAGCACCAGACAGGAGAATTGCCCGTCGGTGCTTTCGTGTGTGGCTCCGGAGGAGGGATTCGAACTCCCGGCCTAGTGGTTAACAGCCACCCGCTCTACCGCTGAGCTACTCCGGAAGGTAAACCTAAAGTTATCAATTCCTGAGGAAATTGTCAAGTCCGGGAAACTTCTGGGCAGGCCCCATTCATACACTTTTCTTACACGAGTTCTGCATGTAATTAGTTCTATTACAATGCTTTGGACAAAGTGCGCCACGAACAATGCCCCTTGCAAGTGTGTCAATGCAAATGTATATTCTCTACTAGATAGTACTGACCAAGTCTCAAGTCACCCAACTCAGGGTCATGCCATGGATTCTCAAAAGGAAAGCTGCCTCTTTTGCAAAATAATCACGGGTGAAATCCCTGCTCAGCGCGTCTTTGAGAACGAACACGCTATTGCCTTCAAAGATATATCGCCACGTGCGCCAACCCATGTCTTAATTGTCCCCAAAAATCACATCGAGAAATTCTCGGACCTCAAGCCTGATGATGCACTCATGGTAGGACAGCTCATGACAGCGGTATGTGAGGTGGCACGTGCTTTGGGTCTGGCTGGAGGAGGGTACCGCCTGATCATCAATAATGGCGAATCCGCCGGACAAAGCGTATGGCATTTGCATGTTCATCTCATGGCCGGGCGAAACTTCCAGTGGCCGCCAGGATAAGATAAGTTAGTAATCGCCTTAATCAAATTAGTACACGACTATATGAGCAATGTGATACAGAACACCGTACAACCAGATGAATTGAGGCAGATAGAGGTTCCTCTCGACCAGTCTGCTTCTGACTCGAACGAGCGGCTACGCTGGCTGTTCAACAAAATTCACGGTGTCACGACCGCGGCAACTGTAAATCTTAAACTTGAATTTGCTGCAGATGCCCTCGCCGGACCTCACTTGTTCCGTGAGTGTCGCATCTACTTGACCGATCGGCAGCATGAGGTCGTAACGGGTATGTCGGGTGGTCGACTGGAATCACCAGGCGAATCGATCGCACGCCTCCGCGAGCTGCGCGACTTATTCACTTCACTCGACACGAGGTGGATCTCACTTCCGTCATCCACTGTGTTCTCGCTGCGTGATCATGATAGCCAGTGGGTCGGCGGCGTGGAGCTGATTGAACCGCTGGATCCGACAGTTCTTGAAGCTGAGACAAAGGCTCTGATCGAAATGTTCATGACTCTCGCCCTGCAGTCTGTGCAGCAGGTTCGATTGGAACGTGATATAGAAGAAAGCGAGGCTTCCTATCGTTCTCTGATAGACAACGTCGGTGATGTAATTTTTCGCTTTGAGCGTGATGGAAGACTGACATTTGTGAGCAAGCAGATTGTTTCATTGGTCGGTCTGCACTGGAGGCAGGCACTCGGGCAGAATTTCTTTGAGTTCATTGTCGAGCCTGATCGATCCGAACTTCTCATGGTCATGCCCTATCTATTCGAGGGGCACAGCCACACACGCGATATAACGCTTCGGAAGTCCGATGGGGGAGAAGTCATCACTTTTGTGTCTCTTACTCCGGTTACGGAGCATGGCCAGATAAGCGGAGTGCTCGCTGTCGCTCGCGACGTAACTGAAAAACGCAGATTGGAGAAGCAGATAGAGGAGTCCGAGCAGCGTTATCGCGCGGTAACCGAAAATGCCTACGACGCGATTCTCTTGATCGATCCCGAGACGTATCGTATTGTTGATGCCAATCCCGAGATGTTGCACTTGGTCGGCTATCCACGGCAGGAACTCCTGCAGATGACGGTCTTTGATTTGCGGCCGCCGGATCTGCATGAGCAGGTTCGCGAGAGAATCAGCACGGTCATGGTGGAAGGAACCGGCCGGTTTGAGGACGTGCCGTTAGTACGCAAGGACGGAATGAGAGTCTACGTCGACACTGCAGCCAGTGTGCTGGAGCTCGAGGGACAAAGGCTCTACCAGGCAATCCTGCGTGATGTGTCAGTACAGAGAGCAATGACCGAGGAGCTGAATGCCCGGCTGCTCGACTTGCAGATCCTGGTGCAGGTAAGCGATGCCTTGCAGTCATCAGTCGATCTGAAAAGCGTCATGGCGATCGTTCTGGCAGGTATCACCTCCGGTTCCGGTTTCGGATTCAACCGGGCGTTTATCCTTAGCTATGATAAGGCGAGAGGTGAACTGAGGGGTGAGGCTGGGGTGGGACCCGGGTCTGCAGAAGAAGCAGGAAGGATCTGGTCTGAGATTGAAGCCGCCAGGATGTCACTTCCAGATATGTTTGAGAAAACTCTCACGCGCGTCTCCGATGAAGTGGATGCGGCTGCCGTCCAAGCGCGAAAGCTGCTCATTAATCTGGATGATCCGGATTCCGCATTCGCGAAAGCGGTGTTTGAGCATGAAACAGTTCGGGTTCGGCTCGACAAACAGACAG
>CAZVXJ010000280.1:0-4296 GCA_964631675.1 uncultured Alphaproteobacteria bacterium | reverse complement strand
AGTGGACAGAAGCACTGTACTTTGGACAATCAGTGCAAGTATTCGTTGTGTCTGGATGACGAAGATTCAGCATTCCCTCGGTCCAACTCATCGATTCGATTCTGGCATTGCCTTGTAGCACAAGACGAACGGCAAGATACGGTATGTCAACGTTCGACTCATTGGTATAGTGTACCGAGTAAGTCGATACGGCGCCAAGCCGTAGCGCCGAAGGTCCATCTGAAGTAGTCGTTACCTGACCCGCCCGCAGAGGTTCAACGTTGAACCCGTCTGCTCGCATAGCGATCGAACCGTCGGAGTTGATCGCCATAACATCGTATGTTCCAAGCGGAGCTCCGACCAAATCCCATCTTACCTTTGCTTGTGTCGTGTTGACCAGTCGAAGCAGCTTACCCTGGACCAACTGGCTTGAGCCGGATTTCAAGACAAATCTTGTCGAATCGCGAAAGCCCGCCCCATAAACTGTGGAGGTCACCTGTCCTCCCGTTCCACCATGATCAGGAGTAACTTCACTTATCGAGAATGACAACAGCGTTGCCGTCAAACTGAATGTTTGCTTAGCAGGTGCGGCACGTGAGAATAGCAGAATGTAGTATGTGCCTTGTCGAGTTGAAGCAACGATGATCTCTTGCCCAGCGGATAATGGTGCTGTGCCCGCGACGTCGTAATCGTTAAACGTCGGCACTCGATTATACGCCACATACACTTCGTTGGAGGCATCATTGACATTGCTCTCAAGTCGGAGTTGCAGGTCAAGGTTTGCAGCAACGTTGATCTTGAAATAGCGCATCTGGCCCTCTGCCAGCGTGCCAGTCGAAGGAATGCCGGGCACAAGGGTTGGCAGATCAATGCCCACCGTGTCTTGCGAAGCCAGCGCATTATTGGCAAGGGTAATCTCCCGGATATTGTTTCGAATGTTCGTCCTAACAATGACGCGGTAGGTGCCGGGAGTTACTCCAGGCAGCGGGCTGATGACGTTGCCAATCGAATCTGCCAGAAAAGCCTCAGCCAGGTTTACCCGCTTCGAAATTCTTTGTGAGGTGTGGGGCGCGAGATTAATAAACCGGTAATCCACTCCCACCAACGGATCGGCGACCTGCCAGATTGTATCCGGAGAGATGTACACGGCATCCCGGAGCCAACCCACTGCCGGATTGCTGCCAATGTTGCGGATTGTCCACGAAACGGTAATCGACTCACCGGGAACAGCGCTGCCGGGTACATCAACCCGACTCACAATCAAATCTGCAGGCGGCGCCAGCAGGAGCGTGTCAATCCTGGCGCGCGTATTATTGTTCTCGGCGTTGTGTTCGTACACGTCGTCGTTGTTATCGGCTTTCAAAATCAGAAAATGCGGTCCGGCGACATAGGCCGGCAACTCCACACGCATGGTGTCAGTGTACGAACTCGCCGCATCGAGTCCACCGTCTCTGCGGTAGGTGCCGAGTCGTGTGTCGGACTTGTCAATCACCGAGTCGGCTGAAAGATACACGGACTCATACCATGTTGGAGAATTGGTGCGCCCGTTTCCGTGGTTGCCGATTCTCCAGCGGAGCGTGATCGGCTGCCCGGCAGTTGTGCGAGTCGGGACCGCGAGTGAATCAACGACGAGATCGGCAGAGGGGGTAAGCGTGATCGCAATCGGCAAGGAAGAACGCACGTTGTTCGAGCGACTGATGTCGTTCACCTGATTATCAGCGTCGGTTTTCACAAACACGTAGTATGTGCCAGAGGAACCATTCGGCAGCACGACACTTCGGTTCAGCGTGTAGCTCTTGCCTCCGTCCAATGCGCCCGTGTGTCCAATCCTGAGCAGGCGTGTGTCTATATTTTCATTCAGTAATGAATCCGCGGACAGGTAAACATCATCAGTCCAGCCTGAAGCAAGCGTTCTGCCCGCGCCGATATTCTCCACCGTCACTTGCAGCGCAATCGGCTGACCTGATTGTCCGGAGCCTGGCGCGGCGATCGTGCTCACCCGCAGATCCACCGGCGGATAGGCGCTTACTGCTACACCGTTGCTCCGAGCAATGTTGTTCCCTTCGTCCGTGTGCTCGAACACCGCAGTGTCGGCATCTGTCTTTACAAACAGGTAGTAGGTGCCGTTACCGAGATTGGGAGGCAAAGTGACAAGGGAAGCGGCGGTGTATGAACCGGCAGGCGCTAACAAGCCGGTGTGTGCCACACTCCCAACGGCCGTTGCCGAGTCGAGTGTGGTTTGAGTGCTCAAATACAGACGATCAATCCATGACGTCGTTTGCGTTGGCGCTGTGCCCGCGTTGCGAACTTGCCAGGTCATCTGCACCTGTTGACCAGCGACAGCGTTTGTAAGCACACTCGTTATCGTAGGCTGGAGGTCGGGCCACGGACTAAGATTGATTTGGAACGTAGCATCGCTCCGCCGTAGATTGTTGTCCTCGACATTATTTTCGAAGATACGATTTTCCCAATCGGCTTTTACATAGACGTAGAACGGGCCTTGAATGCCGTTGGGCAACGTAACATTACCGGAGGCTGTGTACACGGAATCCTTCCCTAACGTGCCCGAACGCGTGAAACTTCCGAGCACAACTGACGAGTCCGCGTTGAAAACAGCTAAGCGTGAGAGATACACTCGGTCGTGCCAAGTGCCCTTCACCAGGGTGCCTGGTCCAAGATTGCGTACCGTCCACTGCAGCGTGGTGGTTGTGCCGGAGTTCCCGGCTTCAGGTATTGTCACATTGGTGGTGAAGAGGTCTGGCGGTAGTGCTGTAATTCTTCTGCCATTTCTATTCACGTTTCCAGTGTCGACTGGCGTGCTGTCGGAATATTCAAAAACATGATTCCTCCAATCGGTCTTAACGTAGAAGTATGCAGGGCCAGCATACCCCGGAGGGATGGTAACCGTTCCACTGCCGGCATAACTTGAATCTCTCCTCAAGACACCCGAGTGGTCAAATGCTGCAAGCGCTTGCACAGAGCTTGATTGGAAGGTAGGGCTTTGGGAAATGAACACCTGATCGCTCCACAAGCTCTCAAAGGTCGGCGCCAGCCCAACATTCTGTACTTGCCAAGAGACTGTCACCGGCTGATTTGTTGAGGCCGAATCAGTTGAAGTTACGGTGGTCACGATGAGATCGGGTAGAGGCGCCAGGGTGATATTGATAATATCTTCCCTCGTGTTGTTAAAGTCCTGGACGTACTCGTACACATCTCCACGCTCTTTTGCCTTGCTTTCTAGCTCTGGAATTTTCGTCCGCATGTCGGTGTACACGAACAACCAATACTTGCCATGGTTTAGTCGAGGCAATGCGAAACGTGTCGAAGCGGAATAGGAGTTGGACACTGCCAAAGTGCCGCTATGCGGGACGGAGGCGAACTGAGGGTCCCTGAAAAGAATCGTGTTCGGTGGATGAACCTGATAATCAAAATTCAGCACTGAATCCGGCGAAAGGAATACAGCATCCGCCCATTGGTTGACCTCCGTCGGTGCGGTGCCGAGGTTGGTCACTGTCCATTGCACTGTAATCGAATCACCCGAGAATGCCTCGTGGGGCATGATGAGGCTGGTGATCTGGAGGTCGGGGGTTGGAGTAAGGTTAACTTGAATTGGTATTGTATTGCGGCCGGCATTGTTGGTTTCAATTGCCTCGGGGGCCTGACCGTTCACATCAGTCCACACGAAGATGTAATGGTCACCAACAATTCCCTGCGGGAGAGTCACCGAGGCACTGTTCACGTAGGATTCAGCAGGTGCCAAGTATGATAAATTCTCATAGGTGCCGAGAACCGTTGCGGTTTGAAGATCGAAAGTCGGGTTTGGCGACAAATAGAGCCGGTCAAACCACTTTGGAGCATTGCTCCCGGTTTCACCGCTGTTGGTCACGGTCCATTGAATCTGAATTGTACTACCAGAAAATGCGCTGGGAGGGGCATTTACTGCAGCGACCTGAAGATCCGGCAAAACCTCGGGGATAAAGCTCCAGACTTCGGACCAATCGCTGGTGCCAAGAATATTCTCTGCCCTCACCCGCCAGTAGTAAACCCGGTTGGGGATGAGTGGCCCAACCGGACATGAAATTCCGGAAACCGTGGTGTCCTTAATGACGGTTGCGCTGAAATCTGCCGTCAGCGATAATTGGAGCTGGTATTGCGACGCCCCAAAAGATGAATTCCATGTTAAGATCGGTGTTCTGGAGACCCGCCTTCCACCATTCGGCGGAGAAGCCAAAATCGGTGCATCAACCCCCTCGGGGGCGACCTCAAGGGTGACGTTGGTGGCGTTATAGTTCACCTTGAAGCGCAGCTTATTGCCAA
>CAZVXJ010000279.1:0-4303 GCA_964631675.1 uncultured Alphaproteobacteria bacterium | reverse complement strand
CCGCGGAGGCTCGCCGGTCGATAGCAGCGTTCCGGGAAGGCAAGCTCAAGGCGCAATCTGCGGAAGATGCCATCGCGGATCTGCACCAGGCGCTTGCGGACGCAAGATGAGACAACTGGTCATCACGACTTCGCTTTCAGTCTCGCCAACAACATCTCGAGCTGACCGATCACATCCCCCAGCTCGCTCCCATCACCCTGCTCACTCCCCAACCCCCTGATCCGATCCCGCCCATCCTGGTCGGACAGGATCGCATAGATGCCATCCGTGATACCGACGTTGCCGTCCATCAGGTTCTGGCTCACCGCCTTGAGGTCAGCCATGTCCCGCGCATGCATGAGACTGTACACGGCTTGGCCGTGCCTGGTGCCGGAGCAGGGTGGCGTCACAATGCGAAGTGAGGGTCAACCTTAAAAAAATGGACCTGCCAAACACGCAGGACTTGACAAGGGTACGGGGGGCAAATATACTCAAAAGTGTGGTCCCACAGGATATGGACCCGCGAACCGTGCGTCGCAGGTTCGAGTCCTGCCGGGGGCGTATTTTGGAGTATTCTTTGCTGGTAATTTCGCCTTCTGATTAGGAAACCGTCGCACATTTTCGCCTCTGGGATTAGGAAACCGTATCGCGAATTCGCCTTCAACCTCACCGCTTTCGTCTCACGAATCGCTTCGCGCCCCCTCTTGGCGCGCTCGACCTGCGATTGAATCGCAGCGCTAGACGGCACATTGATGGACATCGCGTGATGACGCGCACGGCACCAAATAGGTTCCTCAATCAATCGTGTTATCCCTGCAAACAGGAGTCCTATCATGTTCAAATCGAATCGCAGAGCAATCATCACGCCGCAGTCAGAACACCTAAGACTGGTGGGTACGCTGGCTCTGCTGTGGGGCAATGAGGATTTTGATTCTCCACCCATCAACCGCATCTCTATGATCACGGGAATGGGATTGCACGATCGCGGCTATGGCCTCCTGGATAATTTTGCCATTGGCGGCATGACCGAAGAAGAATGGAACGGTGTTGCACGGCGGAGTTTCTATATGCAATACTCAGATGTTGTCGCCGATACGATTGCCAAATATCACGTCAGGCGACTTGCCAGCCATGGCGAATCAGCGGAGCGCCGAGCCATGACTACTGAGTTTTCACAAGTAATCGATGAACAACTGAATCAGCACAATCTTTCCATGACGCTGTTTGATCGCATGGATCGCATTACGGATCTATGCGACAAGATCTCATTCGATTTTTGCCTGGACGTGCCCGAAGCAGGTGGCGTTGCGATCTATCCACGCAATCGCGACGATCAAGAGGTTCTGATAGAGTATCACGTGGAGAGTGGCGTGATTCGCGCCACGCCTTGGCCCTTTTCCGTTCCACGTTACGAAAGTTACTTGATCGCCTATCGATCTGACGGCTATCCGCAAATGCTTGATCCACTCATTCTTCCCTATCGGCTGGAGCGAACCAGGTGACACTTGTTGACACTCCCTGGCCATTCGACCAGGCGTGTCGCCGGGTGCTCGGCGCGACGAATGCGTTGACGTCCATCAGGTTGAGTGTTATAATCCCAGCAATCCCACACTCCTTCTCAAACCGAATCAACACTGTACGATCGAATTGAAACCACACATCGGAACCGGTCTCGATGATCCGGCTTGATCCAACCTGGCGTATGGAAGTCACTGGCGTCTGCTAATGCGGCGCGACCTGGTTCGTGGGCTGGCAGGATAGTTCTGCTGGCGCCAGGGTTCATCACGCTGATGACCCAAAGTGCATCACGGGCTCCAGAACAACCTGGACGCTCATCGAATTCCTACGGTACGGGAGTTATGGCACGGGAGAAGGAAATGAACAGCCACATCAAAAAAGGAATCAAGCTGGGGTTGGTTGGCGGCCTACTGGGCACCATTATCATGGATGTTGTGATTGTCGTGCTGTTTTGGATTCTGGGAATGCCAATCGATCTGATCTATTCTTTCATCGGAGCCGTCGCCGATAGTTTACTCTCGAAATTAGGCATCGATTTCCAAGGCGGTATGCTGCTGGGGGCCACAATTCATTTCCTCCTTGGGATTGGGCTCGGGATAATCTTCGGGATTGCCGTGACGGAAATCAAAGCGCTGCGCGTGGATAGCGTCAAGAAGGGCATATTGTATGGTATCATTTATATCGAGATTGCCAGTCAACCGATCCTTATCATGGCACCCCTTCTCGTGAACATGACACGCGCGGATATCGTGCAGTGGTACATTCTATCATTTTCAATGCATTTAATCTATGGTGCGGTTCTCGGTGCTGTTGTGAGCAACAAGCAGCATGTCTAGTGCCGGTGCAGGGAACATACGTGGTGTTCGTTCGTGCCGTCTGGATCAAGAATAGAGATCGGGTTCGCATTGGTGGCGACGTGATTGAACCATGAAGACGCTTGAAATGGCGCATGCGGTGGCACCACTGGCAGAATATGCGCAACACCTCAACCAAGAGCCAGTGATCTTGACCGTGGGTAGCAAACCTTTAGCGGCACTGGTCGCAATCGTCAATGCCGATCTCGAGACAGTGACTTTGAGTACCCACCTGCAGTTCCTGGCTCTTATTGAACGTTCGCGAGTACGACAAAAAGCGAACGGTGGCACGTCTACGACGGAGATGCGCCGGCGATTGGGTCATTGACCGAGATGCAGTGATATGGCCACACAAATTCTAGAACAACCAAGCCTTAGCTATTTGCTCACGGCAGTGACGAACTTGATCAAATTGCTGGCAACGAAGCTGTGGCTCGATTACGATGCCGAGGTGGACGTGCTGTACATCCACCTTGAAGAGAAACCGGCTTCAACCCACAGTGAAATGCGTGACGATGGAATTCTCCTGGATTATCGAGGCGACCAGATTGTTGGCTTGACTTTGCTGGAGGCGTCGCACCGATAGGATGAGCGAGGCCGTGCTTTAGTGGTCGACTCGACTGACTTCGACGAGCTCAGTCGAGTCGAGCCCGCCGAAGTCTCACTCCCCAACCTCCGGATCGGCTCCCGCCGGTCCTGGATAGACGCCATCCTTGAGTCCCTGCCGCAACATCATTGACGCCCAATTGCCTGGGTGCTATAATTCAGGCAATTCAAGTTTGACACAATGACGATGACAGATTCCAGGAGGCGAAGCATGAGAACGTTCACAGCAGTTGTTGAAAAGTGCCCTGATACTGATCTTTATGTCAGCTATGTGCCGGGCTTTCCAGGTGCCCATACACAGGCAGAAACACTTGACGAGCTGCAGAAGAATCTCCGCGAAGTCATTGAGATGCTGCTAGAGGACGGCGAGCCATCGCTTGAGACTGAGTTTGTCGGTACACAAACCGTCGTGGTTGCCTGACAATGGGCAAGTATCCTGTTCTCAAGCCACGAGAAGTCGTGGCGGTCCTGGAAAGACTCGGCTTTCAGCAAGTGCGCGAATGGGGTTCCCACAGGCAGTTTCGGCATCCAGATGGTCGAAGCACGACAGTGCCCTTTCATAAGGGGCGAGATATCTCTCCGATTCTACTACACCAGATAGCCAAAGACATTGGACTCACCGTGGAAGAGTTGCTGAAGTACAGGTGAAGATCGCAACCGACCTCAAAGTCATGTTTGTATGAGACAGGCATGGATATCAAAGTCGTAACGATCTCTTCAAACCAACAACCGGTTCTAGTGGATAGCCTGATAACCAATCATGCCTTTGCCTTCAGTCTCGCCAACAACATCTCGAGCTGACCGATCACATCCCCCAGCTCGCTCCCATCACCCTGCTCACTCCCCAACCCCCTGATCCGATCCCGCCCATCCTGGTCGGACAGGATCGCATAGATGCCATCCGTGATACCGACGTTGCCGTCCATCAGGTTCTGGCTCACCGCCTTGAGGTCAGCCATGTCCCGCGCATGCATGAGACTGTACACGGCTTGGCCGTGCCTGGTGCCGGAGCAGGGTGGCGTCACAATGCGAAGTGAGGGTCAACCTTAAAAAAATGGACCTGCCAAACACGCAGGACTTGACAAGGGTACGGGGGGCAAATATACTCAAAAGTGTGGTCCCACAGGATATGGACCCGCGAACCGTGCGTCGCAGGTTCGAGTCCTGCCGGGGGCGTATTTTGGAGTATTCTTTGCTGGTAATTTCGCCTTCTGATTAGGAAACCGTCGCACATTTTCGCCTCTGGGATTAGGAAACCGTATCGCGAATTCGCCTTCAACCTCACCGCTTTCGTCTCACGAATCGCTTCGCGCCCCCTCTTGGCGCGCTCGACCTGCGATTGAATC
>CAZVXJ010000278.1:0-4322 GCA_964631675.1 uncultured Alphaproteobacteria bacterium | reverse complement strand
CTGTGTCGCGCATTTGTTGTACCGGACAGGCATAGACGTCCGAAATAAATCGAATGATTCCTTCACCATCTACGATTACAAACTGCTTGTAACGGTCATAGGCATGAGCCGTGATATCGCCGTTTAACAAGAGTGGGTACGTAACTCCCGTTGATTGGCGAAAGACATTTTCTACCTGATTTGCCGTTCCGTTGTATTGATCAATGCCAATGAGGTGAAACGGCTCGCCAGAATAGTACTGATTCAAATCACTTTCACTGATTACGGCGTTGGCCATGCATGTTCCGCAGGACCAGCCGAAAAAGAAAATCATGAGTACACTACCGCGATACTGTTCAAGCGTGATGGTATCTCCCTGTGCGGTTTCCAGTGCAAACGACGGAGCCATTGACCCGTAGCCCACGGCGTAGGCCTGACAACTAAGACCGGTGACTAATGCAAGTACGGCGATCAATCGTCGTCTGTTCATGCTACTCTGGCGTAAATCGTTAATAACACAACAATAACTGTTGAAGACCACGATCTGATGTTCTTCTCTTTCACGAAGACTGGTCGCAGGCAGTTCCATGACTCAGGCATGTGATACAGCACGTCTCGAATGCGAAACGGCGGCCATAGGCCGCCGTTCACGTCTGAATGCTCTCAACGCGGGTCTAAAATAGATAGATCGTGAAGAAGAGAAATACCCAAATGATGTCGACAAAGTGCCAATACCACGATGCAGCCACGAAGCTGAAATGTCGCTTTTCGTCGAAGTGACCGACACGCAAACGAAACCAGACAATCAAGAGCATCACCAATCCGGTAGCGACGTGCATTCCGTGGAAACCGGTCATTGAAAAGAATTGCGATCCATAGACACCGCTTTGAATCGTAAACTGATCGTATGCCTTGAGGAACCCGTACTCGTGGCCTTGAAATCCGAGAAAAATGACTCCGAGAACTATGGTCAATAATACCCATCGGCGAGCTGCCAGTTTCTTGCCCTTGATCATCAAGTGATGGGCATACTCCATAGTAACCGAGCTGCTCATGAGAATCAGGGTCGCTATCGCGGGGAGAGTCGTGTCAATGTGCGGCGCTCCATCCGGCGGCCATACCGCCGCATGTGCACGAGTATAATAATGATGACCGAAGAAAGCGGCAAAGATGGCGGCTTCCGAGACCAGAAACAATTTTAGTCCCGATCTCATCCATCGGTCATCTTCCATGATATCGGGCAGACTCGATGTCTCTTTGATGAGCGTGGACGCCCAACCCATGAGGCAAATCACCGTCAGAAGTGAGCCGAACAACAGGATACTCGTTCCGAGTCCCTGCCCCCAACCCCAGACAAGCATCAGAAATCCTGCTGGAATGAGCAGAATGGACATCGCCAGCGCAAACGGCCAATAGCTGGGATCAGGTAGATGAATGTGTTCTTCTTGTGAGGATTCGTTGTGCATAGAATGTACGCAGAGTATTAATCGTTACCGGCGGTCGCCACCAAGCAAGACCCGGTACGGCCCGCTAATGCCACTTGGAAGATTCGCTCGAGAATCCGAACTTCTGAAAATAATAAAAACTGAACGCGACGGCAAGCAGAACAACCCCGAAGAGCGCGATGGCAAGCACTTTATTGCGCTTGCGGGTTGTTTCACTGATGGGATCGTCTTTAACAAACATGAGGATTATCCGATTGCAGAAACGGAGTCCGACTTCACTACATTGGGAACCGGGCGGTTCAATTCCATTTCGCTTTTCACTTTCTGAAACAGCGTATAATGCAGCGTGACCTGTTCAACCTCTTCGTTCAAGTCAGCCGACAAGATGGAGATGACATCGAGTGTTCGCTCCTCGCGCGGCGCTAGCGTCTGATCGTCGAAGCAGAAGCACTTGGTCATCGTAAATTTCTTCGCGGCGTCTTCCGGGAGAATCGAGTGCACGGGTCTGAAATAGACGGTATCATCCGACATGTTTACGAACTTGTACTGATTCTCAAACTTCTTGCCCACATTCACAGTCTGAATCGAGTACTTGGGCCGGAAATAGACCGGAAGCTTCCCTGCAACTACACCTGTATAAAGAACCTTCAGCTCGCGTCCGCCTTCAGATTCCTGCACTTCAGTCAGCGGTGACATACCGAACCCGATCTTTTGACAGAACATGCGGAACAGAGGTACTTGTGCAAATGTAAATCCCACCATACCCAGAGCAATCGGCACCATCACAAACAGGAGCAGCCTGCGGTTCTTTCGGCGGGGCTTGTCGGGGTATAAACCGTCAGAGTCCATTTCTTTTACCATCCAAAATAATGTCTACTCTAATGTCAAACCACCGGAGCGCATCACCACACCGGTGAATGTTCAAAGCCGGGCTGCCTTGTCGGCCATCATAGCAACAAACAAGACCATCAAATACAGGATAGAGTATTTGAATAGTCCCCAGGCTTGTGAATTTTCATCCTGCCGCCACACACGCCAGGCTTTCTTAAGAAACAGGGCGCCCAATCCGCAAGCAGCAACCAAGTAAATGAGTCCAGCCTGTACGAGCAAAAGCGCGAGGCTGATTCCGACCAGCCAGAGTGTATAAATCAGAATCTGGCGGCGGGTCTCGGCATCGCCCTTGATAACCGGAAGCATGGGAATGGACACCGCGGCATAGTCCTTCTTAACACAAAGCGCCAGAGCCCAAAAATGCGGTGGAGTCCAGAAGAAAATGATTAGGAACAAGATCCATGGAGTAACCGCGAGGGTCCCGGTCGCGGCAGCCCATGCGATAATCGGTGCCATCGCCCCGGCCGCACCGCCGATGACAATATTCAAGTGCGTGCGCGGTTTCAGCCACAGCGTGTAGAAAAAACTGTAAAATGCAATCGTCGCGAGTGAAATAGCCGCCGAAATCCAGTTAAAGGCCAATCCGAACAACAGCACCGCGCCGATACCAATCGCGATCGCAAATGTGAGAGCTTCGTTTGGTGTTACGGTCTTTTTCGGCAGGGGCCTCCGAACACGAGTGCGACTCATGCGTTCGTCGATATCGCGTTCGAAGTATTGATTCAGAGCATTCGCGCATCCGCCAGTCATGAGCAGCCCAAGGCACACGAGCAGCAAGCGCAGCGGGTGGCCGAGCAGACTGCCTTCCAGCACGAGCGCCGCAAGCCCGGTCAGCAGCACCAGAGTGAGGATTGTGGGCTTGGTCAGCGCCAGAAAGTCACGCCAGCGACTGAGCGCGTGCATAGCGAATCTCATGCGTTAGAACCAGCAGTACAGTAAAGAGCAGCAATCCAGTTGCCAGGTGCGCAAAAGCCATCCAGAACGGAACTTTCATCAACAGATTTCCAATGCCAAGCAACACCTGAAGCACCAGTATCGATGCCGCCGCGCGTGCGGCGAGCCGGCCGCGCGACGACAATTCCAGTGGAATGGACTTCACGATAAGCGCGATGACGAAACCGGCTGCAACAAAAGCGAGCCACCGGTGAATGAATTGAATCAGCACCTGATTCTCAAACAGGTTCATAATCGCCGGTGTATACCAATCTGCCCACAGCAGGTGAAACGGCGGTACCCAGTAAGCGCCTATCTTCGGCCAGGTGTTCAGCAGCAAACCAGCTCCGGTACCGGCAACAAGTCCGCCGGTGACAATTTGCAGCCACACAAATCCGGTTGCAAGAAGCGGCAGCCTGCTGAGGACGGTCCGATTGGTGCGTGCCTCGCGCAGGAGACCGAGTGCCGTCCACAAGAGCAACGCGAAAAACAGGAAGGCGAGGCCGAGATGTGAAGCAACTGAAATCGACTTTAAATCAGTCTTGACAACAATTCCGCCCAGTACTGCCTGAGATACGAGCAATATTCCGCCGGAGATCAAGGGTCTGCGAATTCTCTTCCAAATGTCAGGATTGCGGCGGGTGCGAACAAAAATAGCCAGATAGATAACGCCAACCAGCGCCGCCAGAAAACGGTGAAAATACTCAATCGCAAACATCCGCTCGAACTGGGACTCGCTGAGATTCTCCACCATTTGCGGATAGACCGTCGCGTAGTCATGGTAAACAGCCGCCCATCCTTCGGCAGAAAATGGCGGCAGTAAACTGCCATTAATCAGAGGCCAATCGGGGATCGAAAGTCCGGACCCACTCAACCGGACGATTCCGCCCCAAAGGATCAAGACGGTTACCAGTGCCGACAGCAGGATCAGCCATGATGCAACTCGTCGTTCCGGCGACTGAATAGACACAGCGGAGGCTTCCTGAGAAGCCTCCCTGTCAAAACTTGCCGATGCCGCCGTGTTCATTACGATACTACCGGAATGCGCTTAAAATTCTCTTTTGGAGGAGGACT
>CAZVXJ010000277.1:0-4325 GCA_964631675.1 uncultured Alphaproteobacteria bacterium | reverse complement strand
GATGAGCAGCGTCTTTCCGCAGCCGGCTGATCAGGCGAATTCGGTGATGATGTATTTCGGCGATCTGCAGAATTTGTTCGTCTGGCTGTTAATCGGCATTTTGGGCGGCGGACTGGTGGAAGAATTGATGCGGATTTTTGTATTGACCAGATTTGAAATGGCATTTCAAAAGCCGGGACTGTATCTTGCGCTACTGGTGAGTTCGGTCGTGTTTGGCATCGGGCACTTGTATCAGGGAACGGGCGCGGCGATCTCGACGGGTGTGTCCGGTCTGGTGATGGGCTTGATTTACATTCGCAATCGCTCGGCTCTGCAGCTCATTACCACACACGCATTCACCGACGTGCTGGCGATACTGGCGGCATTCGCTTTGGCCGGGAAGCATTGAACTTTCGCGCCGTCAGCTTCGATCTGCCCGGCCAGGGGCCGGACGGAGTTTCACCAAACAAATCCATTGGAGGAAGTATGAAATATTTATTTGCAGCTGCAATACTTTGCTGCTCGCTTGACTGCTCGTTCGGAGCGGATCCGCTTGCACGAAGGCCAATGCTGGGAGCGCAGGTGCTGCCGTTATCGGAACAGGAGCGGGTTGCTTCGGCCGTAAAGTTTGAGGGCGGTGTCTTGTTGGGTCCGGTTTTTCCGGCTTCGAATGCCGAAGCGGCGGGACTTCAGGCCGGTGACATTCTGATTGCGATTGATGGAAAAGTCATCGATCAGCCGTCGAAGATTGGCCCGACACTGAAATCCATCGGCAGCGGAAAGTCCGTGAACTTCGAGTATGTGCGAAATGATCAGAAGGTCTCGTCGACCGTCACATTAGCTCCCGCCCCGCGTGAATCGGCCGATGATTTTGATGTGGTGTATGATGCGGTGAAAATCGACGGACATCAACGGCGCGTCGTGTTCACGAAGCCCAAAGGCGAGGGCAAGTATCCGCTGTTCGTTTTAATCGGCGGCCTCGGCTGCTACTCCGTGGACCCGCTGATCGGCGGCATGCAGTCGTACAAGGAGATTCTCTACGCCGTCACGCGGGCGGGATTTGCGACGATGCGCGTGGAGTTTACGGGAATGGGCGACAGCGAGGGACCGCCGTGCTCGGAAATGAGTTTTCATGATGAAGTACACGGTTTTGTAGAAGCCCTGAAGCAGCTGGATCAATTCAAGTTTGTAGACCGGGATAATGTGGTGCTGTTCGGGCATAGCATGGGCGGGATTGTAGCACCATGCGCGTCGAATCAGGTGCCGGTGAAAGGTATCATCGCGCTGGCAACTTCGGCGATTGACTGGACCGAGTATGAACTCATCAATCAGCGCAGGCAGCTGCTGCTCTCGAAGACCAATTCAGATTCGATTGATATGGCCTGCAAAGAGAAACTTCTTGCGATGCATTTGCTGGGCGAAGGCAAGAGCACGGAGGAAATCGCTTCTGCCCACCCGGAACTTGCCGACGACATTCAGTATCCGGTGCACTGGAGTTTTGTGCGTGACTTGATTAATCTGAATTTCGGCGAGCAGTGGATGAAATGCCCGGCGAAGACGCTGTTCATTTACGGCACGTCGGATTTTATCACGGCGGCGAATGAGCATGAGTACGGCCGCGACATTGTGAACCGCTATCATCCGGGCAACGGAGAATACGTGGAACTGGACGACTTCGATCATTTCATGTTGAAGATGGCGGACCAGCAGGCGAGTTTTGACAACATGAATGCGGGTCTGCCTGTGAAGGACTTCAACAAGCAGATTATCCCAGTGGTTGTCGAGTGGTCGAAGAAGACGGCGGGGATGAAAACTGGTGGAGCGGCTCAGGAATTAAACATTGAAGAGAAGCGCTGAAGCTGCAGGCGGAGAAGTCAGAAAGGGAATACGGCGGGAAGGGTAGACGGGCGGCCAGAGATGGCCGCCCATTTTTGTAGATTGAAGCTACGGTGACAAGATGCACTCCACTTCGGTTTGTGTGAGCGTTGAATCAACGCGCGGCAATTGTTCGAGCAAGAGCGGCGGGCCATTGTAGGCGGTCACATTGTAAAACATAGAGGGGCTGAACGGCACGACATTGTCATGAAGGTAACTGGTGCTGCCCGCTCCATAAACATAGTTCAGAAAGTAGTACGGGCCACCACCCAGTACGGAAAAATAGACGAGATAAGCGCGCACCCCATAGGTGCACGAGGAGTCGGTTCCGATAACCGGCTGCCATGAAATCCGCATGTCATTTCCAATCAATTGTACGACGACGTCTGAGGGCGCGGGCAGTGGGCCCGGACAAATGGAGCGGAGATCCAATACCCATCCATCGCTCAGCGTGGCCGGACGGGATCCCACCCCAACCAGTCGAAAACTCGAATTTCCCATGGCGATGATGGACTTGGCATCGCGCGCAGACAAGTTGAAATCCAGGTAGGCCCATAGAGAGTCTCCGACGGAGTTTGTTTTCATGAGCAGCAATTTGGAACTTGTGTCGGTGGTGGCATAAGCTCCGGCGATAGCAATACCACCATCGGGTGTTTCTGCCAGATCATTGCCGATATCGAAGATTGAAGGACCGCCGTTGTAAACTCGAGTCCACAGTGTATCACCACCCGGTCCGGCTTTGCAGAGCAGAAGATCGCCCAAAATGCCCCTGCCGGTCACGAAGAGACTCCCGCCGCTGCCCTCAATCACACGCCAGAATTGCGGCCCTTGGGTAAGCGAGGTCCACAGTGGACCACCGCCGGGGCCGAACTTCATCAGCCGCGCGTAGCCCGGCGTTTGACCGCAGGCAACCACACCGCCATCCGCAGTCGACGCACATCCATAGAATTCGTCAACACCGGCAACGTCGGCATTGGCGGTCCAGACGCGGCGGCCCAGACTGTCCAATTTATACACGACGCTGCTGTAGTCCAGAGTAAACGGAGGAATGAAGGTCGCATAGTTGACTGCGGCAAAAAAAACCCGCCGTCGGGGGCGCGGACAATGTCTCCGATAGATCCGGCGTATTGAGAATTGACCAGCGAATCACGAACGATGTTTCCACCCGTGTCGATGGTCAGATACTCGATTTGATTGTTGGGTGAACTGAACCCGCTGGCCAGAATGACATATCCCGGCCCGTAACGGTTCGCGGCAATTCGGCGGCCGATATGAGTTCCCGTGCGCGTGTAAGTGCGACTCCACACCACGCCACCCGCATCATCCAGCTTGAGCGCCCAGACATCATAATTGTTTGCCGAAATCAGTTTCGATCCGACGGCGACATAGCCGCCGTCGACGCCACGTACGAAGTCATTGAGTGCATCCTCCCCCGCGCCCGCTCCCTGATAAGTCCAAATTGTATCAGGCAATTGGGCAAAGGAAGGCAGGGCGACCAGAATCAGCGCAAGGAGTTTACATGCAGCGTTCATTTTCACTCGTGGTCCTTTTCGGAGAGTTTCATCGAGAGTGCTCGGATTGGCGAGTTCGCGAGACGTCAGGGTATTAAGATAGCATAAACACAGGGGCAGGTCAAGGGTTACTGGGGCCGGAGAAAAAATTCTGGCATTGATGACCCTTGATGGCTTCATCCCTCATAATAAGTGAGTCCTGCAGCTAAAATTCGAATTGGGCGAATCTGTTCGGTTCTCTACTGGCAATTCCTCTTGTGAATCCCAGACTGACCCGCCTTATCCGGTACATGATAATCATTCCTTTTGGGTAATTGTTTTTGTTGAATTTAAGTTCAGCTTGAAATATCCATATTTGTTTTGTCTTGCTGTGAGAATGATTGACAATCGCGGTAATTGGTGCTATCATAATCTATCGCACAGTATGGACGGTAAGAAGTCGGGAATGGGCCAATCATGGGTAAGTACTGTTGTCTCCAGCCTCCACTCTTGTCCCGTTCGACGCGCAGAATTCATTCGAAAGTGAGATTTCCATGCATTGTTGCTGTAAACTATTTTTCGCAGTACTGCTGACCGTCGCCTTGGACGCAGTGGCACAAAGCGATCAAGCTATTCCGGCTGCGGCTGCGCCGGGTGTAAGCAGCGAAACGGAAGGACGCAATCGCAATCCACTGGATCAAGGCGCGGATTGGTGTCCGGCGACCGAGATTCTTATGGAGGATTTGCCTTTCTCGGATTCCGGCACCACGGTGGGGCGGGCGGACAACTGGCAAGACATGGACCCTGGCGAGTGCAACTATGGTGAAGGACCTGGCCCGGACGTGATCTACAAGTTCACGCCACAGGGAAGCGGTCCTTTCTTTTATCGTTACACGGCCGAGCAGGGTGCCGGTGTAGGCCTTTATTTTCGCGAAGGCGGAGCATGTCCCGGGTCGTTCGAAGCCGGCTGCCATATCCCCA
>CAZVXJ010000276.1:0-4341 GCA_964631675.1 uncultured Alphaproteobacteria bacterium | reverse complement strand
AGAGCATGCGTTCTCCCAGATGCCGGGCTTGTCGTACAGCGCTGACTCCTATTCTACACCTCGAGAGATATCAGGCAAGCAGGATATATTCGTTGGACGTCTACGCTTCGACGAGACTGATTCGCATTGGATTCAGGTCTGGGCGGTCGGTGACAATCTCCGCAAGGGTGCAGCATCAAATGCAGTTCAGATCTTGCAGGCACTGTTCGAGGAGTGAAACGACGATTAACTTGCGCACAAGTAGTTTTATCGGAATCACAAGCCTGTTGTCGTTGTGTGCGGTTGCAGCCGGTCAGTCGTTGGATTGGTCCTTTGACACAGTCCTGTTCGGTACTACAGCCAGCGAGCGTTCGCCGAATCTAGTTGCGCGGCCGGGCAATCTAAGACTGCACGCGTTCTGCATGGCCGATAGCAATACTCTCCTTGCGCGTCATTCAGTCGATAATGGAGTATCCTGGAGTGCGCTCAGCACACGTGGGAATGTGCCTTCCTTGGTTGCAGTGGTCGCAGCCGCGGACAATGAATATTCATATCTTGCACATCTATCGACAGCCTATTCCATTTCGGTCACACGATTCTCCAACTCAAGCAGCGATTGGGAGTCCGCAGTAGAAACGCCCGTGGTTGAGTCTGGCGGTTCAGCGCGGCACTCGATGTTCCTCTTTTCCGATGTTGCGATTGAACCTACGGACCCATTCTTGTATGTGGCGTGGTTCGAATTCGACAGTACTACTGCCTTGACCGAATTGAGACTCTCCCAGTCGCGTGATCGTGCGGATTCCTTCATGAGTGCAGTGACAGTCTACTCCCGATCGGGCGCGCCGTTCCAACGAGAGTCAGTTTGCATTAATGCCTTTTCGCATGAAGGTCTGGAACGGTTACTGATCGGCGCTTCAATTGATAGACCGGGCAGTCCGGGGCCAGAGATACTCATTTTTTTGAGCGATGATTTGGGTTTAACTTGGTCCGAGCCGACTCGCCTGGATGAATCAGGGTTGTTTCAAACTTCTCCAACGATTGCTTCGCAAGGTGATACAATAGTTTGCACATATGTAGTCAGCGAAGCAGGGAATTCCTTACAAACCCTTCGCTCAACCTACTCTCTAAATGGTGGTGTGGACTTCGCGCCAGTAACTCCGCTGGAGACTATCCAGGGAGAAACACTTAACCCAAATCTAAGAGATACAGGTGACATTGTTTCGCTGCTCGTTGTGTCACGTTCACAGGGCGATTCACTCGGTCAAGTGATGTGGTGCTCCACATCATGGAGCAGTCCTTGGCTCTGGTCAAATTCGATGCCCGTTAGCGAACCTCGTGCCGTGGTTGCCACGACACCGATTGCAGTTGCGAGTAACAGCTCCGGAATCTGTGCTGCCTGGGTGGCTCCCTTCATGGATGGTGATAATGACATTCGATGGGATGCCTCATGGAGGAGTTTGGAATCAGAGACAATTGTTGTTGGCAGCGACGATCATTCACTGATCCGGAATTTCCCTAATCCATTCAATTCGACGACAACCATGCAATTCAATTTGGTCAAGTCCGCGGACGTTTCACTCGAACTGTACGATTTGAGGGGGAGGCAGGTTGGATTCATCTCACTCGGGTGGCAGCCGGCAGGGCCCTGCGAGGTGGGGATGGATCTATCAGGATTTTCTTCGGGAAGCTACTTTGTTCGGACCAATACGTCTCCAACCCCGCACCGCATCACTTTGCTCAGATGACGGAATCAACTCCCGATTACAAAGCAGCGGGTTCGCCAAATGGCGAACCCGCTGCTTATTTCTGGATGCTGACAGTAATTCTATTTCAGCAACACCATCTTATGCATGTCCTGAACGTCACCGGCGATCATTCGCACGAAGTAGATTCCGGTGGACGCAGCCGTCCCGTCAGTTGTGTTGCCATTCCAGAAAAGAACATGGTCACCAGCTTCTCTGATCCCCTGATCCAAGATCGTAATTTCTCGCCCCAATAGGTCGAAAACACCAACGGATGTTTGAGTGGATTGACCGAGATGGTATCGAATCTCTGTACTGGAGTTGAACGGGTTGGGGTAGTTTCCGATCAGTTCAGAATTTCCCGCCACTGCAGGTGAACCGCCCGATCCAGCGTCAAATCCCGGATAGTAATAACCGAACAATATCAGCATCTCATCTTCGGCGGTCAGGCCGAAGGTGATGGTATGGTCCGTCCAATTGTCGTAAACTACTTCAAGCCGGAATCCCTGCCCTGATTCTAGGATAATAGGTGGATTCAGGTTCAGGATTGGAGGATGCTGCCAGTCATAAGCGACATAAACGAGTTCTCCATCGCGGGGACCACCATGTATGTAGGCGCGAAACTCAACCATATGCTGATGTGCATGGGAAAACAACATGAAGACACTACGCGTCTGCTGAAACGTAAAAGTCCTCACGACCGTTGTAACCTGATTGGGTGGAAGCGAGAAGTCCTGGCTGTTCAAGTCGAGAACTTCTGCGACGAAATCCACATCTTCAGCGTCGGAGAAATGCAGATTCGCGTAAACTTCGCCTTCAATCGGCTGTCCCGTATGATTCACATAATGTGAATTCATGTCAAGACCACGTCCGGCAGGAAGTCGAAGTGCGACACCGGGTGGAAAGCTATAGTCCATCCACGGCCACTGGGTACCCGCAAAAAAGTCGTGATACTGCATGGCGAGCATGTTCTGGAAAATGTAATTTCCATTGGCATCGCGTATGTCACGAAAGACATTGGGTGCCGGAATTACCCATCCCGGTGTGTTGGTGGGAAATGTATAAAAGATGAAATGATGACTGCCCGGGCGCATGGCAATCTGAACTCGGTTGACAAACACCTCTTGCGATCCTGTCCGCGGTGCATAGGAAAAGAACTCTCGATCGGGGCCGGAGTTGACCGTGAATGGACCAAGGTGGTACTGTTCACCGTATGCCGGAGGATCGAGCGGTTCGAAAGCGGGCGGCGTGAATCTTGATGTATCATGCAGTGCGCTCGTATCTGCAACTGTACCGGTTTGCGGCGCACCGCCAGCGATCCACTGGCGGATAAACTCGATTTCTCCATTCGTAAGATACGGCATCCCGAGTGGCATGATCTCACCATAATAGGGATGCATATGGTGAAAATGCTCGATATCAGGAGCATTGATCTTCTTGTAAAGAAAACTCGTGTTCACGCTGGATTCACCGGAGGTACCGACTCGCAGCAACCCGTCATTCAGCGCCGCGACATTATGCGGCGGGACATTGACCAATTGAGAATAGGCCGACCCTTCGGTCAGGATCAAATCTGACTGAATTGCAAAGGAAGACCCATAATAGTGACAACCTGCACACTGCGGTGTGAAAACTCGGTCTTGAATCAGATCCCAAGTGTGTTGCGCTTGCGCGCTGGCACTGATAAGCCACGCGACCACAATCAAGATATTACGGTTCATCGCTGCCTCTGGAGTGTCTATTGCTAAATCGTTGCGTCATGATGCAGCCATCGTCGCTTCGCTCTTCCCGGCCCTTCCCAACAGCATTTCTGCTATCAGTAGCGCGAGCGCAATTCCAAGAAAAAGCTTCCACAATTCTCGGCCAAAACGACCTTCCATGACGGATTGTTCAGTTTGACGTCCTGGCTCCAGGAAGGCAAAGCGGCCACCCACGATGCCTTGATAATTGGCAGCCGGAACGGCCTTTATGTCCGACTCTTTTGCCGCCAGGTTCACGACCACAGCCGACATGCGCTGATTGTCATGCATGAGTTCAGCAGACTGGGGCTGAGTAAAGGGTGCGATTCGCAGCACAACTCCTCCGGTTGCCGCCACCGCGACCGGTGAAACTTGAGTGGTCTCTCCGCGCAACTCAAAAGATGTCGAAGTTGCATAGCCGCCCACAAAAATATCCTTGAACTCTCCGGCGATCAGCTGATAGTCCTGCCCTGACGTGCCGACACCGGCGAGATAGGCGGCGCTGCTGACCAGCAGGGGCGCAAAAATCCCGCTTCGAAAAAGAGTGGACCAGCCTGGATCTGGCGAACTGGTCATCAACAACGCGCGACCTCGGCCCACTCGCGATTCCCACAAAAATGGCAACGTCTGAGATATGGACACAACTTCAACTGCAGCACCGTTGGCACGTGTCGTGGCAATCTGGAAAATCTCTGGCGAGATATTGGACGGTTTCTCCTCAAAGAGTCCCTCAAAAAGCGGGTGAGCGAGATCCGTTTGTGACCACTTCAGGGGACTGTCTGACAGATTCCTGATTTCTCCCGGAACCGGCAATCCAAGTGCTGCTAACCATGCGGCAGAGGATTTCGCAGCCGTTGATCGCGACCTGGCGCGGCTCGCAG
>CAZVXJ010000275.1:0-4365 GCA_964631675.1 uncultured Alphaproteobacteria bacterium | reverse complement strand
CCGCGGCCACGATCGAATTTGTCCTCTGGTAGTCCAACCACTCTCGCGACGTAAGCAAACTGCGTGCTGTCTTCCGACCAGCAACCGGTTCGGCTTACCCAATGGACGTTGTGCGGCTCGGGATACTTGTAGTGCAGGGCAATGCGGCGCTTTTTGACATCCCAAATGTAAAGATCCCCTTTTTGATTTGGGACGGCGAGCAGTGAACTGTCCGGTGAAAATTGTATCGGCGCCGTACTCCACGGACGAGTATAACGAACGACGCCCAAAGATTCTTCTGATAGCACATCCCACACGTCTACTGTTGCGGCATTGTGGTTTGTTGCCGCCACGTATCTTCCGTCGGGAGAGAGTACGACGACCTCGGGCTCTCGGTCGCCCGGGATTGCCTTCAAAAGCTTGAATTCGGGCACTTGCCAAATCCGCACTTCATTCTTGTTCCAGTTCGTCGCACAGCGGGTCCCATCGGCAGAGAATGAAAATTCCAGCATGCAGAACGTAAGTTGGTCGAGCATGGCACGGAACACTTCAATGTCTGAATCCACTTTTCCCGTCTTACAATTCCACAGGCGATATTGTACCGGACGCTTGGAATCGTCGGTGCAAGTCCGCGTCAGAATCCGATTACCGGCGTACCACATCTTGCTGTCCCGATGGTACAAACCGGGGAACCGTCTTACGAATTTCTCTTCCCGGGTGTCCCAAATTCCAAGGGTGCAATTCCACATGTCGTCGGCGAGATACATCGCGGCCGTCATACGGTCATGCGAGAATCGGAAATGGATGCACGCGAGATCCGTTTCCCGATCGACGGAATCATTCGTCGCGACCTGGGCGCCCGTCGCGATGTCAATTGTAATAAACACCCTACCGTCGGCAACGATCACCTGCTTGCCGTCTTTGGAGAAGGCCATGTCTTCGTAGAACGATTCTTCGTGATCGAACATCTTTGGTTCAGCAGAAAAACAACGTGTGCATAGCACGAGGCCGGCTGCAAGGATGAGCGATATGAATGGAATTCGATTCATGGCAAAACTCCTTCTTTGCAGTCGTAATCCGACTCAATCAAGAAAGCGCAAGACTCACTTGTCAAAGATCACCTGAATTTCAACCGTGGCGATTACCTTGCCCCGCGACGACGCTGAAAGTGGCCTGAGATAGATCTTTCCGACGCTAATGGTCGTTGGATTCTTCAGCTCGATGCCTTCTGCCGGCACCTTGATACCGAGGCCCAGACGTTCTTGGGCAATCTGGGTCACGCCGGATGCGATCTGGTCTTTATTGGCATTCCACGCGTTCTTAGCTGCCATCTTGACCACCCCGGTGGCAATGCCATTTACGTCAAGTTCTGCAAGCTTCCGCCCAGCCTTGTCGTGTAGCAACACGGGAGGAATGAGGCCCACACCCGGGGCAGCATTGCGCGTGTAGGCGAGGTCGAAATCGGTGTTGAATATGGGCTTTAACGCACTAATATCGATTGGCCTTAGCGGAAAACGATCTTGATCCATGAATTCTGCGAAGGAAAGATCCAAGAACCGTCTCATGAGCGGCGACCTGTTTTCTGGCGGCCAGTTTTCGCGCGGCCAGTTTTCATCGGGAGGACCAAATCTGAATCCAGGAGGCTGGATATTCGTATCAATGTCGGAGACGTTCGCTGGCAAGACGACCAAATAGTTTTTCCCATCAACACACTGCACAATGAATCTTCCAATCAATGGCGAATTGATTGGGGCAGTCACTTGAGTCGCTTCCCATCCGGCTCGAATATCGGGCTTGGGGCCTTGTGGCGGGACTTGCTGCGCTCCACTCGGGTCCACCCCATTCACCGGGAAGTTGCCGACGTAACGCGAGAGGTTGGCGTCGCCGGCGGAGAAGCCCTCGCGGTCCTGAGAAATCCACTTGCCGGTGGCTTTGTCATACCACCGATCGCGGATGTAGTAGAGGCCGAGGGCGGGGACGAAGTAGTAGCCGAGTTCACCCACGAAGCGGTGCGGGTTGGTTGTCGAGCCGGTGGTGGAAATCGGGTTGCCCCAGGCGTCGAGGAGGTAGCTGTCCGTGACGGCCTGGCCGCTGTTGGTGAGCTGCGCGGTCGAGCCCAGCGCGTCGAACGCCGCGAAGTCCGTCCCCCCGGCCGCTCCCCGACGTTGACTCACCAGGTCGCCGAACTCCTGGCCCGTCTGTAGCAATGCGGCTGTGTGGAAGGGAACGCCCCCACCCAGCGTCCGAGCTCTCCGTCCGCGCACACACCGAAAACAGCCCAATTTCCGGATCGGCAGACTTTCAAATTGCCAAAGATCGACGCAGCGAATCGCGACATTCAGAATCTACTGGCCCGGCGCCGCGAAAATCTCCACCTTCAAGGACACCCAGGTCGCTGGACTACCAGGTGTCCGCTGGTTTTCACAGCATCTCTTATTGGGGCGGCAATTTCGCAGTTCGGCAACGCCTGCTGGAGAGATTCCACGGCGTCGTCTGTAACGCAAGTACGTAACAGGACCAACACTTGCAGTTGAGACAGTCCTTTCAGGTGCTCGAGCCCCTCGTCAGTGATGTGTGTGTCATTGAGAACGAGAACTCTGAGATTGGCCAATTTCCCGAGGTGAGCCAATCCTGCGTCGGAGACCGGGCAACTGGTGACATCCAAGTATTGAAGCTGAATCAAGTCTTCTAAATACATCAATCCTGCGTCAGTAATCCCAGTTTGTGCAAGATACAATCTTTCGAGGTTGTGCAGCGACTGGATGTGTTCCAAATAAGTGTCCGTGAGCCGCACTCGGAAAAAGGCCAACTCCACCAGTTTCGTTAGGGGACGAATGTCTCGCAAGAAGGAACCGTTGACCTGCGGACATTCGAGCCATAATTGGCGCAGTTCGCCCAATGCTGACAGAGGTTCGAGGCCCACATCGCCGATCTGTGGGCATCTAATGCGCAACAGGCGCAGTTCGGCGAGGTGGCGGATAGGTTCTAGCGCCGCGTCCGTGAGTCGCTCGGAATATTCATCCGAAACCTCAATTATCAATTGCTGGAGGTGTTTCAAGTCTCGGATCGGCGCCAATCCGGCGTCGCTAAGCTCGCCATCCATTCCGCCGGCGTCCGGCGTCGACCCGATGCAATTCTGTTCCCAAGCCGGTTGGAGTTGGTCTCGAATCCTCAACACCCGCAGTCGGGGCAGTAGAGTGAGCATCGTGAGTCCCCGATCGCCGCTGGCGTCCGCCCCAACAATATCCGAGAAAAAATCGGTGCCAAACACGGATCGCAACCACGCCGGACCAGGCGGTCGCATCGAAGATTTCAATGGGCAGGAGCCGAGGTTATCCTCGGACAAGCCCGGCCAAGGACCATGCATGGGTTCTGGAGCAATCACCGGAGCGCTTTCGTAATCGTAGAAGCATTCGACACCAACGCTTGCGAGGGACATGGCTATTCTTCGTTGGATCTGCGCCCTTTCGATTCGCACGACAATCCATGGCCAGGCAATTGCGATCACCGTGACAAACATGACAAACGACCGAGATTTACACCAACGGAGCGTCTGCGAGCAGATTGCGGTCAGAATTTTCATGTTAAAGTCCGAATCAAGCTAAAAGCCTGGCGGGCGGCACGGTTGTATCTCGAAAGATCCACAGGGAGGGGTCCCAAACTGTTCCGTCGCGGCGGCGTCGCATTCTATGTGAATGGTCACCGTGTCGCACTTTGGACACTTGGCATTGGGATCGCCACTTGGCACTTGTCCGCCGCACAAGCTCTCTCGAGCCTTCCGCGCTGAGTCAAGTGCCGCCGTGACAGATTTGCGGCCAACTAGCCACTCAGTGATTTCACGCAACGGTAACAACGCGGGCGCAGGAATGGAGTTGGCTAAGTAGTATTCCTGCAAGAACCATTGGAGGCTGCATGTTTTGGAACTGCCGCGCACCCTCGGGGAGATCTTTTGATTATCCTGTGGTCGATACCGAAAGCCGCAGCACACGCCGAGAATGCACGCGCTGGCCGGTATCTTTGTTCCTCCCGTAGAAAACCCGGGGTAGAGCATTTCGAGCCGTTTTTGGACGCTGACGTTGTGTCCCACATAGAGGGTGATTGAGCAGCCGTCAGTCTTCGTATCAACGCTATAGTCTTCGAGTCCCGTCGGATCGACTGCGTTCGTCGGCTCGTTCCCGCAGTAGCGGTAAAGGTTGATGTCTGCTGCAATCCGATCTGCACTAAGCCATGTTCCTTGGGGAGCGCCATACCACCGGTCGCGGACGTAATACAGTCCTAGAGTCGACGCATTGGCATACCCCAACCGGCCCACGAAGCGGAAGGCGTTTGTCGTGCTGCCGGTGCTCGAGACGGGATTTCCCCAGGCGTCGAGGATGTAGCTATCGG
>CAZVXJ010000274.1:0-4367 GCA_964631675.1 uncultured Alphaproteobacteria bacterium | reverse complement strand
AAATGCGCGACACAGTCGACGCCTATCTTGCTATTCTAGACACGCCGGATCCTCGCCCGTCGGCTGTAGACAAGTTTGGCATCACCGCCGCCTACCCAAACCCGTTCAATCCCGAAGTCTCGATCGAATTTGCTCTGCAGAGTTCGACGTTTGCCAGCATGAGCGTATATGATCTCACGGGAAGATTGGTCACCAAGCTGTACTCCGGAGAACTGTCTCCCGGACTTCACGTACAGAAGTGGAACGCATCAGATAATCCCACTGGTATGTACTTCGTCAGACTCGAGGCGAGTGGATTGAATTCGGTGCAGAAGATTCTGCTGCAGAAGTAGGTATCCGCAATAATGTCGATCAAATGAAGCGGCGGCCCTTTGGCCGCCGCTTCTCAATGCCGATGCAATCAAAACTGTTGATTACCCGAATAAGTACTTGACGGCAGAAGGGAATCGCTTTGACCAGGCAGCTTCATTGTGGTGCGCGGCGGGATCAATCACCAGATTGACATCACATCCCTTTCGCACAAGCAAGTTTGCCATGCGTTCGGTAACCTCGACCTGCCTTCTTGAGCGTGCCTTAAGGCCCGGATACTCCTCTCCGCCTGAATCTATGTAAACGCGAAGGTCCCTTGTGGGAGAACTCTCAACGAACTCCGTAATCTTTCCCCCGGCAAAAAGCAGGCTGGAACTCATGGCCCCAACCGCTCCGAATACCTCAGGACGCAAAAAACCGGCAAAGAGTGAGATTAGCCCCCCCATCGAGCTCCCCATGATTCCCGTGTGATGGCGTGCGGCACTCGTGCGAAATGACTTGTCCACCAGAGGCTTCACGACATCCGCAACAAAACTCACATAGGCAGTCCCGCCTCCGCCTTCCTTTGCGTGTTCGTCCAGCCACGGACCGTACTCGAAAAGGCGCCGCTTCCCGAAGTTGGGAATTCCGACGACGATGATCTCAAGTCCATCGTCCTTCGCCAACTGCTGACACGTTTCATCTACATGCCACTCGCCGGCGAACGACGTTACATCATCGAACAGGTTTTGTCCATCCTGCATGTACAGAACAGGGAAGCGCTGCGAATGGTTCGCTTCATAAGATGGCGGCAGATACACAAACAGATCGCGAAATGCCGTTAGATGCGGCGCATAGACATCTTGCAAAGTGCGCAAGTCACCGGTGATGGTGTGTTTCGGTCTGTAGGGTACCGCATTGGGATGTAGATCGAGCCAGCCTTCGACAGCAAAAGACATCGGCTCATCCAATTCGTCCTCGCTCCATTGGCGGTCTTCCACCGGAGTGCCGTCGGCATTGCACTCTACGCTGTCCCATGATCCTCGCGTAATCTTAAATTTCACTTCCGGTTCATCTACCGTCAGAGCTAAGTGAAATTTTCCATCCCCGTTGGGTTCAAGCTTATGCTGGGGCGACGACGCATGCCATGCGTTAAAATCACCCGCCACAAACAGAGTGGCATCCCCGGGTGTATGTTCAGGAGCTTCTACCGTCACTTTTATCGTACGCAATCGTCTGACTCCGCCTGATTCAGTTCATTTTCATCCAGATACCAATCCAATAACTAGCCTGCAACCGGGGCGCGTTTGCCCAGTCGCTCCGATTCTGTCTTCGCCCAATACTCAAGAATGCCTCTGTAGTGTGCCGTGAATTCATCCCATTCGTGACTGGGAAAAGACCTGCGGATGCGTTCAACCAATACGGCATCCCACTCTTCGCTTGTGAAAAACTCGTGGGTTACCTCATCGATGTGATTCAGATGCTTCGCGCAAAACTCGTTGAACTTCTCGGTCTCGAAATATTCAGCTTCCAGTTTGTTGTACTGCTTAACTTTTTCGGCAAAGGTAATTTCTTTCTCAGCGATATCGAAGTACTTTCTCATGTTCATGTCAATCCGCATTTTTCGCTCGGTCGCTGCACAGAACACCGTCCAACGCACCAATGCCTTGATTGCCCACGGGAAGTAGTAGTGCAAGCTAATCAGCGACGTGTCCGGAGTCGCGTTGGCATAGTCAATCGGATAGACAACATGATTTCGTATCAGGGCCTCACACGAATTGTATTCCCACCCGAAGAAAGCATTGATCAGGCGTGTCAAGTCGGTCACCGTACGACCCTCTTCGGCCGTGAGGAAATTATGATCGATTACGTATCGCTTGTGAAGCGGTTGTGAGGGGTCGTACTTCATTGCAATCACCTGAGGACCGCATCCCAAACAGCGCACGAATACATCAAAGTCAGTGATACCTTGCTGAATGTGCATCGTCTCGTCACCTGAAGCGTCGTAAACGCGATACAGTTCCGCAGCGTCGTTGATCTTACTGACACCACGCCATCCGCCGCCGTTGTACGGTTTCATGAACACGGGGTATCCGCCCACAGCGTGCGCAACATCTTCAAGGTTGAACATCTTGTGGTAGTTTTCCGCTGTCACCCGCGCGCGCTCGTCACCCGGGGGAAGCTGCTTCTGCGGCACAAGCCACGTTTCCGGAATGTTGTACCCAAGCCGGATCATCACGCAATAGGCCGAATGCTTTTCCATCGCCTGAAACGTAAACGGATTATTGACCAGATACGTGTCGTGCATGAGGCAGGCTTTCTTTTGCCATTCGCGCACGGTCATGTGCCAGTAGCCCAGCCGGTCAATGATCAGATCCTGTTTGACTGGTTGGCGCAGATTGAAGGGTTCTATTGTCAGTTTTTCCGTCTCAAATTCAATACGCTTCTTGGAGACGGGAATCGAAAGTTTAAGCCGCTTCAGTATGGCTTCATACGACGCGGGCCATGCGTACTCATTGCCAAGCAGCATCCCGATGCGCTTGGTGATCACGGCAGGTGCGGCAACTTCGGCTGCCTTCTTCACTTTAGCGGGAGCCTTGCCGTTCTCGGATTTCTTGCTGGTTTTTTTGGTGGTCATAATACATTTCCTTCACTGCTCAATGGTCTCACACCATCGCAGACACGTAGTGATGAATCATCGCTCTCCATGTGGGCCAATCATGCGGCCACTCATGCCCCCACAAGCTCAGGTGGTGCGGAATCCCTTTGCCATTTAGTTTCTCTGACATCTCAACGGTTTGCGGGATGCAGTTGCCCTCCCACGGACCTTGTGCCACTGCAAGAGTGATATTAATCGCACGAATTTGATCCAACGCGCCGTTGTCGGTCATGTTTGGCAGATAATCGGGAGGATTGTTAAAGTAGACATTGTCATCGTAGTATCCGTGCACACGCTCGCGCACATCATAGACACCCGACATGCAAATCAGATGGCTGAAGAGCCACGGGAATTTGAGTCCAAAGTTCAATGCTTGATAGGCACCAAAACTCGAACCCGTTCCGGCCAGCCGGACATGCGGCGTTTTGCAATGGTCGCGTATGAACGGAGTGACCTCGTTGACGACATAACTTTGGTAGTGACTATGCCGCACCGGACGCCAGGCCGGATCCGCGCCGTAATTGAACCAGCTTTCTTCATTGACACTGTCGGGACAAAACACCTTGATTTTCCCGGAGTCAATGAACCAAGCGAGCGTGTCAATCATCTTGAAATCTTCCCATTCATGATGACGTCCGGTGCCCGATGGAAACACCAGCAGCGGAATTCCATAATGCCCATAGCAGAGCAGGTCCATTTCCCGCCCCAGTGAGGGACTAAACCAGCGATGATGTTCTCTGTGCATGAACCAATCTCTTTTCTACTTCATTCAATCACACGTTCCGTTGAACGTCTTTCACGTCAGACCTTCGGTATGCTGGCATGCCATTCTTCAACAAGGGAGTGCACAACACTCTCGAGCGATCCCGTAGTTTCATAGGTTTTTCTCTGTCTGGCATAACTGCCCTCCCGCAGCAGCATGCGCTCGATGCGTTCCAATTCTGTCTTGGACTCAAGTTGATCGGCGAACGGCATGACCTGTCGAACGAGCTCGCGAATATCATCTCTGAACGGCCGTGTCTGCCCGTGATCGTCGTAGATGCACTCTCCGTCGAGCCCGTAACGCGCCGCGCGCCATTTATTTTCCTTGATGCTCCAATAGCGATGAATCGGTAATTCCTCACCGAGATCATAGAGACGGTTCAACCATACGACGGTGGCTTGAATGAGTGCTACGATCGACATCACATCCTCAAAGTCCGGCGTTCCGTCGCAAACGCGGATCTCAATGGTGCCGAATCCGGGATGCGGCCTCACATCCCACCAAATCTCTCGGATGGACTTAATGGCGCCGGCCGTAATGAGAGTCCGCATGAAACGCTGAAACTCCGCCCAGTTCAGCATGCGATGAGGCAAACCCGCCGTGGGCATGACCTCAAATATTTTCACCCGGCAACTGGCGAGGCCGGTATCCTCCCCG
>CAZVXJ010000273.1:0-4373 GCA_964631675.1 uncultured Alphaproteobacteria bacterium | reverse complement strand
GTATGTATTTAATGGCACCTATCCGGCTCATGCGACGCCGCTCGAGAATGGACTAGCGCTTCGTTTCATGGACGGATCACTGCAGACTGGCTCTTCCGCGATTGCCGTTACCAGCGCGCCAATTGGATTGTGGCTGCTTCCCGGACAATCGCGCGACACGTCTGTCACTCTTCATAACGGTGGTACTCGGCCCGTTTCCTACCGGCTGTCAACACCGCAAGACTCTATAGTTACAACGTATACATCTGCGGATTCACGGCAAGGAGGCCCCGCATTCTCTTATTTCGACATTTCGACAATCGGTCAAAGCATCGGCATGGTTGCAGACGATTACGTGATGTCGCCAATTGTGCTTCCGTGGACTTTCCGCTTGTTTGACCAGTGGTTTGATCGAATTGGAATCTCTTCAAACGGATTCATCAGCTTTACCTCGTGTGCATCCGAGCCGGGGAATGATCCGCTCGGCACCGGTACTTTGATCAACCCGTTTTATGTCATTGCACCGTTCTGGGATGATTTGTTATTCACGCAAACGGACCAGGGCAGAATCTATACATATTTTGATCAGGCCAATAACCGGTTAATCGTGCAGTATCATCAGGTTCGACGTTATGCAACGTCCAATCGGCTGAATTTTCAGATTGTGCTGTGGCAGGACGGTCGAATTGATTTTTCCTATGCTGCACTGGATGGACCCCTCAGTTCATGCACCGTGGGACTTCGCGGGCGTAACAACTCCCAATTCAATCAACTTGCCTATAATCAGACTTTTGTCGCTAGCAATTCGCTGATCCGCTTCACACCGGCCACATTGAATCCGCCCGCTTACGCGAAAATCAAAAGTGGGCATTTCGGTGTGCTTACGGCCGGTGCGAGTCGGACGATCCCTCTTACCATTCGAAACAACTCCATTACATTCGGCAATGTCGACTGCGGAATCGTGCTCCAAAGTTCGGATTCCACTGCACTGAGCCAACCGGTACCCGTATCTATTGAAAACGCTCCAGCCACTATCGACGCCCGCCTCGTCGTGCGAGCGACTTCGAGTGATGTCATTTTGAATTGGCGGCGGTTGGCAGCCCCCGCGTATTGCATCTACACCGGGGCGCCGGGCGATACCGTACTTACCGAGTTCGTGGCCACTGTCACCGACACCTTCTTTGTCTTTGAACACGCACAGGCAACTTCGCGCAAATTCGATGTGCGTCTATGCGATGGACCGCCTGTTACAGGGGCGCCAATCGATCCAATGGCCCCCGAGATCCAGTTATCACTCAAGAAAGAAACTAGTCGTATACTCTCACGATGAGAAAGAACCCATGAAAACGTTGTTGTATTCCAGCCGTATCGTATTACTCGCATCACTTCTGATTCTTTCGACCTCAGCTTTTGGAAGTCTGGGTAAAGTTTCGGTGGACCTAATTGACAAGTTTGACACCGGCACACCCGGCGATATGCAATCAATGCTCGTCTACCTGACTGATCAGGAGGATGTTCGGGCGTTGGATGATCTGCTCTTCCAACGGCAGGTCACTCGCCAGGAGCGACACCGAATTGTTGTTACTGAGCTTCAGCATGCGGCCAGCCGCAGCCAGGGCGTCGTACTGAATTATCTCGACAATCTTAAGGCATCAGGTGATGTCGAGGGCTACACGGCGTATTGGATTGTCAACGCCGTCGTGGTACTTGGAAATCGAAACGCCGCAGAGCTGATTGCTCAGCGCGGTGATGTTGATTACCTTGAAGCGAATTTTGTTCCGGAATTGATTGAGCCGATCATCAAAGAATCCCGCCGTGCTTTGGACAGTGACGCGAACACGCCACCGCCGGGAGTCAAAGCGATTAACGCGCCCCGGGTGTGGTACGAATTGGGAATTAACGGAGCTGGTGCACTCGTTGCAAACCTCGATACAGGAGTGGACGGTGGACATCCCGCACTCGCCGCTCGCTGGAGAGGTAATATCGCTCCCGCCGCTCATTGCTGGAGGGCGCCCGTATCCGGGTCTGCCAACCCGACCGATACAGACCAGCACGGTACCCACGTGATGGGAACGATTTGCGGAGCAACGAATGGCGGGACGGGGGACACCACCGGTGTCGCACCTGCTGCGCTTTGGATCGGAGATGATGCAATCGGGCAGGGAGCCGGATCACAATTGGACAACGATGTGATAGATGGCTTCCAATGGTTTGCCGATCCAGACGGCAATGTGAACACTGTCGATGACGTCCCCGATGTTGTCCAGAATAGCTGGGGTGTCTACTCAGGGTTCTCCGGCTACAGCGATTGTGATAATCGATGGAATGCCTCTATCTTGGCGCTCGAAGCAGCTGGCACGGTCGTGACATTCTCCGCAGGAAATGAGGGCCCGGGCGCTCAAACGCATCGTAGTCCCGCGAACATTGCAATAGACAGCGTCACGTTCTTCTCGATCGGAGCAGTGGACGCTACCAGTGACACAATTTTCCCTTATCCAATTGCATCGTTTTCGTCACGAGGTCCATCGGACTGCAATGCCACTATCATTAAGCCAGAGGTGGCTGCACCGGGTGTCAGTGTCTACTCCTCAATACCGGGCGGCGGTTACTCCAGCTCTTTTAGCGGAACGTCCATGGCAGGACCTCACGTCGCCGGAATTGTTGGTCTCATGCGTTCGGCAAATCCGAATGTTGAAGTGCGTGTCGTAAAGTCCATCTTGATGCGCACCGCACGCGATCAAGACGCGGCAGGAGAGGATAACACTTCCGGCTTTGGAGTGGTCGATGCCTATGCTGCGGTTTTGCAAGTGATCGAAGGATACGGCAGGCTCAGCGGCGTTATTCGTGATTCACAATCTTTGCTTCCGCTCCAGGCGCAGGTTGAAATTCTGGGTGGCGCAGAGCAAACGGCGTCCAATCCAGGCGGGAACTATATGCTGGTACTGCCGGGTGATTCCACGTATACGGTGCGGTACAGCCTCTACGGCTACACCAGCCAGGACTTTACTGTGTTTGTTGCCGGTGACGATACAACTTATCAGGATGTAATGCTTGTGGCACGGCCAGTTGTTTCACTTCTCGATGAGGATTTTGAGACTGGAGCTCCCGGCTGGTCACACGATGCGCAGGCGGGCTGGGTGGACCAATGGCATGTTTCGACCGAGCGAAGCCGAAGTCTTACGCATTCGTACAAGTGCGGCGATACCGGTGCGGGTTCGTATGCAAACCATGGCGATGCAAGACTGTATTCGCCGGTAGTTTCTGACTTGCCGGCTGAAGCACGGCTCACCTATTACTATCAAATTGACTCGGAAATCTCCGGGACTTGGCCCGCGGATTCGGCCTATGATGGCGGAGTTGTTGAAGTCTCTGCCGACGGGGGTGCTTTTGTTGCGGTGACGCCCATCAATGGTTACGACCACCAGTTCCGCTGGAGAACCTCTGGCAACCGCCCATATAATGGTCCGATGCCCGGCCAACGATGCAGGGCCGGAATAAACTCCACTTGGACACTCGATCAAGTAGATCTTTCAGGATTCGAGGGACAGGACATTCAGCTTCGGTTCCGGTTCGGCACCGATTCAAGCGGCATCCGCGAAGGTTGGTACATCGATGATGTACTGGTCACCGCATTTGGCTCCGACGTATTGCTGCCCGTGCTTGATCTTGTTATTAGTGTGGTCGGTTCAGACCTCGAGTTAACGTGGACTGACACCGGTGCGCCAATGTATCGGGTATACAGTGATATCGATACCGATGGGGCGTTTACCACAATCGAAGGTACCTCCGTCACCAATTCCTTCACCGTCGAAAACGGATTTGCGGTCGACTACAGGAAATTCTACATTGTGAAGTCATGGGACGGACAGGCAACCAGTTTAGCGGTCAGCCCGACCAACACACGATAACGGCTAACGGGACTGTTGTTCCCTTTTACAGAGCGGAGACCATGAAATTCAGACTACTGTTTGGCTATATACTCTTGTGCTCACTGTCCTCTCTCGCATTTGAATTGGGAGGACCCATGGAAGTTCGTCATCATTCGCTGATTCGAGTCGTTGCGAAAGACCAGAAACACGAGAAGGCGCTGTTTCTTGAACACCACACTCTTGACATCATGCCCGATGCCATGCCCGGGAATGTGAAAATCGCTGCACTTCCTGAGAATCTCGACTGGCTTATGGCGAATGGCTATTCATGGGAGGTTATTCATCCTGACCTCGAAGAGTTCTATGCGAGGCGCGGCCGAGATGGTCGAAATCCGCTTGATTCTCTAGGCGGATACAAGACTTACAACGAGATTGTCGCGTTTATGGATAGTCTCCATGCGGCGTTTCCGAATATCACCAGCGCTAAAGATACCGTTGGTATTTCCCTCCAAGGCCGCGTCCTCT
>CAZVXJ010000272.1:0-4374 GCA_964631675.1 uncultured Alphaproteobacteria bacterium | reverse complement strand
GCTTGCCGTTCTTCCTGAATGCCGGAAGCGTCGGATCGAGTTCGGGCTCATTAGTCGGCTCCGGATGCTCAGCATGGAAGTCCACGTCCTTCTTGGCATTCAATTCCGCCAGCAACTCGTCCACGTCGAAGATTGCATGCCAATGCGCGGCTTTCTCGATCGGGGCATTCATGGCAACCACGGTGGACGGTACGAGGTGCAGTTCCCAGTCATCAAAGACAGAAATCAACCCCGGATTGTGCTTCAGTATGTCGTGAAGCGGCGTCGTTTTGTCAAACTTCATGTTACTCATGTTAGTTACCCTGCCACCGCCGCATCCATGGGCAGTTTGGACCAATCCGCCGGCACTTCCCAAACAGGGCGCTTCAGGCCGCATTCATCGGTAAGATTCCAGACTTCCTCTGCAAACGTCATGCGCACTTCATGATTGTCGCGCTTCTTCAATCCGTACTTAATATACGACTTGCAGCGAGGGGAGTTAGGTCTGCCGAAAATATTCATGACGCGCGGAAACCAGCGATCAAGCGCCTCCTGTGTTGCCTCTTTGTGCTTGGGCGCGCGCGCCAGTCTCTTCAGCCAGTAGTCTCCGTGCGCAATGTGCATCTCCTCTTCCTTCATGATGCCTTCCATCACGGCTTTCCACGGGCCATAACTGCTTTCCATGGCATCCAGGAGTTGGTGGCCTGCTCCCCGATCCATGAGCACGTTAAACATGATGAAGTCGTACCAAGTGTTGATCGGATAATAGAAGATGTTCACGCGCTGGTCTTTGGCTGCGCGCGTCGCTCCAAGTTCGATCTCATCGCCAACACGGAGTGTGTAATCGAACTGTTTCACCCGATCTTCGACATCAATGCCCAGATCCTCCAGCAGCTGGTACATCACGCGCGCGTGCCGTACTTCATCGTGCGCGATTGCGGATACCGTGAGCATTTCCTTGGTGGAAATGGCCTTCATAATCCACGGGACGTAGCCAAAGGCACCCGCGAGCTCGCTGTCGGCCTGCATCAGCATTAGATGCACCAAATTCTCTTTGTAAGCGTCGCTCATCTCTTCGGGGCTGTTGATCGTATCCCCTCGAGACAGCTTTTCCAGCACTTTCTTTTCTTTTTCCTGATCGGACATTACTTATCTCCTGTGAAATAGTTGTTATGATTCTATTCACCCTCCGTTTACGGGGGGTGGGGAGGAACGGGAGTTATCTCCCTTTGAACACCGCCTTACGCTTCTCATTGAACGCCGCAACTCCTTCGCGGTAATCTTCCGAGTTGCCGGCAATCTCCTGCAGAAACGCTTCGTACTCGAGCGCGTCCGCGAGCGACATGGCGCTCGTGCGGTTCAGTCCGCGTTTGATCAGGCCGATGCCCTTCGTCGGAGCAGCGGCATACTTCTGCGCCAGTTCTTTCGCGCGGGTCATGAGTTGGTCGTCCGGGACGACCTCATCCACAAGATTCAATTCACGCGCCTCCTTCATTTCCACTTTGCGGCCCGTCGTGCACAGCTCAAATGCGCGATGATATCCCACAAGGCGGGGAAGAAACCACGTGGAACCGGAATCCGGCACCAGCCCGATCCCGATGAAAATCTCGATCAGAGACGCTGATTCAGCGGCGATGCGATAATCACAGGCAAGCACGAAACTCATTCCCGCGCCTGCTGCCACGCCGTTCAGCGCGCAAATGACAGGCTTCTCCAGATTGCGAATACGCAAAATGTTTGGATTGTAGTTTTTGCGTAACGAATCCGAGAGCTTGCGGTTCGGATTATCCTTCACGTCCTTCAAATCCTGGCCGCTGCAGAAAGCCTTGCCTGCTCCGGTGAAGATTACCGCGCGCACGCCCTCATCTTTTGCCGCTTCCTTGAACGTCTCCCCAAGTTCGCGGTGCAGCGTTTCGTTGAAAGCGTTATAGCGATCCGGCCTGTTAAGGGTGATCGTTAGTACCGAGTCAGTCTTTTCGTAGAGTAGTGTTTCGTACATTAGAGCTTTTACCCCCGCGCTTCAGCGGGGGGGCAGGGGGGGGTCATTTTCCTCTGAATTCCGCTTTTCTCTTTTCCGCAAACGCCTTCATCCCTTCTTTCTGATCCTCCGTGCTGAAGAGCAGGTAGAAATTCTTGCGCTCAAACTCAAGGCCGTCCATCAGAAACGCTTCATTCACTTTCAGAATGGCTTCCTTCGCAAGGCGTACAGCCACCGGCGACATCTGGGCAATCTCCCGCGCGAGTTTTTGCGCCTCGCTCAGATAAACTTCTACCGGAACGACGCGATTCACCAGACCGTACGCGTGTGCCTCCTGCGCAGAGATGAAGTTTCCTGTCAGCACCATCTCCATCGCCCGCTGTTTACCGATGGCGCGCGTCAATCGCTGCGTGCCGCCAGCTCCCGGCATCACGCCGATCTTGATTTCCGGCTGACCGAACTGTGCACTCTCTGATGCGATAATCATGTCGCAGTGCATGGCCAGTTCGCACCCGCCGCCCAGGCAAAAACCCGACACCGCGGCAATGACCGGCTTCTTCACTTTGCGGATGCGATCCCATTTGGCAAACTGGTCGCGCATGAGCATCGTAGTCGAGTCGGCTTCGGCCATCTCCATGATATCGGCTCCGGCAGCGAACGCGCGCTCATTGCCGGTGAGGACAATCGTTCGCACCGAGTCATCGGCATCGAGTTCTTCAAAAACCGCAACCAACTCATCCATCAACGCCATGTTGAGCGCGTTCAACTGCTTCGGCCGGTTAATCTGAATGGTTGCGACAAATTTGTCGCGATTGAGAAGGAGAAATTGGAGGTCAGTCATCTGAAACCAATCGCTTATTCATCTTCGCATAATCCGGTTTTCTCTTCTCGTTGAATGCCTTCACCGCTTCGCGTGTCTCCGGCGAGTTCGCATGAACAGACAGCCAATCGCGTGCGTGGCCGACCGTAAGTTGCCAGGAAAAATCGCGCCAGAAATTGAGCTGCTGCTTTAAGTAACGCATGCAGTCCGGAAGTTTATTCTCAAGCTTTGTCGCCATCCGGTCCACGGCCGCATCCAATTCCGCGCGCGGCACCACTTCGTTGATCAGACCCCATTCCAAGGCTTTCGCGGCGGGAATTTCTTCGCAAAGATAAAGAATTTCTCGCGCCCTGCGGTCACCGGTGATAATCGGCAGCCATTGTGTCGCGCCTCCGGCGGCAACGCTGCCATGCGCGGCCCCAACGTGCCGAATGTAAATGTCATCCGCCGCAATCGCGAGATCGCAGCTCATGTTAAACTCGTTGCCGCCGCCCACCGTAATACCGTTCAATCTGGCTATCGTCGGCTTGCCGATGTTGCGCAAGCGGTCGTGAGCTTCGATGAACGCTCCCATCCACTTCCAGTAGTCATGCGGACGGTCAAAAAATTGCTGCTGCTCGGACAGGTCCGCTCCCGTGCAAAACGCCTTTTCGCCTGCACCGGTAAGAATCAGCACGCGCACCGCGTCATCGTACGACGCATCCTCAAATGCCGTGCTCATCTCCTTCAACATGGCAAAATTAAAGCAGTTGTGGACCTTCGGCCTGTTCATGACCACCCACGCGCGCGCCTTCTCCTTACGATAGAGAATGTGCTCGAACGCGAATGAGTTCGCGAGTTTGCTCTTGAAATCTGCGCTCACGCCGTCTCCGCGGTGTAGAATTCAAGAAGCTCCTTCGCAAAGCCCATCAGATTCGCGCCCGCCTCGGCATTTTCCGGCGATTTCATCGCTGCCTTGAACGAATCCTTATCGGCAAAGCTCAGTACGGCAATTTGGTAGTACTTCGCCGGACCGTCCTTTCCCGGCCAAAATTTGCTCACTTGACAGGAGATTAGACCGGGAATCTTTTTAGCCAAAGGTATGTGCGTTTCCCAATAGGCTTTATCGAATGCAGCCGTATCGGAGGGCTGCTTGAACATGGCAATCAGTTGAATCATAAGCCTAACTAGTTACCTCAGCTTTTGCTAATTCGTGAATTTCTTCTACTTTCGCCTTGGTCACCACCACTTGATGAACTTCGCCCGAAGCAATCAATCTGCTGCCATGCAAGATTTCGAAAGCAGTGGCGAGGTGATGAGCGCGAATGCGCGTCGCGGTGACCACGACTTCAATTTCCTGCCCGATCAGCGCCGGGGAATGATGATGAATCGTCAGCCCCGAACCGATTCCCTCTTCATCCGCTTCGATGTACGGTTCCAAGAGTAACCGCGCTGCAATTTCCGCGTGGTGTGAAGCCGTGTAGGTCGAATAGAACGGATGAATCTTTTTGCCGCCCAGATTCACGGTCATATGAGGAGCCACCACAATTTGCAGCCTCGCCTGCTGCCCTGCGTGTAACCCTTCCTTCACGCCAGCAATTCCGAAAGTTCATGCCTG
>CAZVXJ010000271.1:0-4379 GCA_964631675.1 uncultured Alphaproteobacteria bacterium | reverse complement strand
CCTAACTTTCGAAAACTCCTCCATGAACATGCGACTGGTTATCTCGCGCCGCTCATCCGTGATCTTAAGGTCAAGTGGAACGTTGAGGTGTTGAAGGGAGGGTTGACTCTGGTGGACCTACCCGGCGTCGGAGTTACCGGGGATGTGAAAGCAGAAGTGACCGAAAAATGGATTCGGGAACACGCGAAGGCTATCGTTTTGGTTGTGGATACACGCGGAGTGCGGGAGACTGAAGCAGAGTTGCTTCGCAATAGCGGTTTCTTAAATCGCCTGCTCCATGCAGCACATGATCCCTCATCTGACCCAGTTGTCTTGATGGTTGCGGTTACACATACGGACAAAATCGCAGAGGAGGAATATCTAAACAATCGTACAAATGCTCCCGGCAAAAAGAAGGCCGATTATCTTGCGGAAGTGTGTGACAAGGTCGGGGCCAGAATTACCTATCAGGTTGAAGAGCAGCTCACAAATGTTTGGAAAGCGGATGCGGGTTTAAGTGATGCTAAAGCTGAGGTCGTCAAGGAAATCGTCACCAAACTCCAAGTTCATCCCGTCTCCGCACCTCAATACCGGCAATTCTTGATGGATGACGAAGATGCAAGGCCGTTCATCAAAACAGCCGAACAAAGCAACATTCCCCAAATGCTTGATGCCTTAAGGCATGTGGTCCAAATCAGGGCTGCAGATCGGCAACAACACCTCGAAACGGAGGAACGGCGTTTTTTTAACCGTCTCCGTGCGCGCATTACAGTTATTAAAACCCAGTGGGAAGAGGAAACGCGTGCGGAGGCAGAAGCAGTGGAAATACGCGGGGCTTTGGAGCAATTCATCGAGACGGAGAAGTTGCGGTTGGACTTCAGCAACCGTCAGGGTACTTTCCGGGAGTTCCTCAAAAGCACACTTCCAATGCAGATTAAAATGGTTGTAACCGAGGCAAGTATCAATGCCCGCAAAGAGATTTATGCTTTTCTTTTGGAGCTAAAAAATGCTCGCTGGAATACTTTGCGGGCAGCAGTTACTAGAGAGGGAACGTTCTACGGTTCGCGACAGATTAATCTGCCTCACGATTTTGCACTGAGATTCGAAGAGCCGATTGCGGAAGTGTGGGGAAAAACATTGCTCCGCGAAATTCGCAAACGGACAAAGGCACATGCCGATGATTCTGTTAAGCACGTGGAACGGATCCTTGCTTGGGCCAAGCAACAAGGGGCAAAGGTGAAGACGAATGTGCTTGAAGCACAGGTGGAGGCCATCAAGGCAGATGCCCAAAAGATCAACGCCGTCGGCAAGGAGGCGGTTGATGAACTCCGTGAAGAGGTGAAAAATAGCTTAATTAAGAAGATTGAGAATCCAATTAGAAAACGGTGCAAGAGCTTTGTCGAAAAGAATCAACACATCGGACCTGGGGTGAAGGTACGGATTCTCGATCTTTTCAATGAACTTGCGGATGAAACAATTGAAGCAGCAACAGTTCCTGCGATTGAGCTGCTGACTGAGCGTTTTCGTGGAGTGGAGAAACAAATCCTCGATGTATTCGATGAACACCAAGAATATAACGATCCAATTACTGCTGCGTCTAACGCAATAGTTACCTCCCATGAAGAGAAACTCCGACGGTCGGATAAGAAGAAGCGCGAAGCCGTGCTTGGCGCTCTCGAAACCATGATCAGCAATTGTCCCCTACCGTGGGAGGAAAAAGCAGAGGAAGTAACAACATGAGCCAAAATTTGGGACCAACCGTCAATCGTGATGGCTCGCTTTACGCTGTTTTACGAGAGCACGAAGAGTGGGGCATTCGCACAGTCGATTTGGTTGCTCCTCCGCGCCGCTTTTGGGCGGATCAACCGAACTCCAAAACCGTGGTTGAGTCTGGTGTGGACTGCAATCGCGTATCTTCCATTCCAACCCCTGCGGCATTGCTCCGCGCACTTCCTGAAGGTGATACTTGGACAGCGCAAACAAAACGGAGTGTCGCCCGATTGTTTGCTCATTACTTGATTTGTGAAGACCCACAGCGTCGCATGGACGCGCGTAAAGTCATAACGCTATCACATCAGGTGAGTCTTGTTCAGCATATTTTGGAAAACTCTCATTCGCGGAGGGTTCTTGTTGCTGACGAAGTAGGGCTAGGCAAGACAGTTGAAGTTGGTCTCCTTGTAAAGCAATTGCTGGAAGCAAAGCCGGGGCTTCGTGTGTTGTATTTGGCTCCGGCCCGCCTAGTGCCCAACGTCGCCAGAGAATTTGATCGCCTGGAGCTAAACTTTCGTCTTTGGCGGGCGGGTGAGTCTGACGCAAGGCTATCCGACTCTCGAATCATCGCAAGCATTCATCGGGCGGTTCACAGCAACAACTACCCAAAAATTCTCGCAACTGAACCTTGGGATGTTATCATTGTTGACGAATGTCACCACTTGTCAGACTGGGCTGCTGGAGGTGGTGATCCAGTCGAGAAATTCCGTTTAGTACGAGACTTGGTTGCTAAGCAAAAACCTGATTCACGGCTTCTTTTGTTAAGCGGAACCCCACATCAGGGTCACATTCACCGCTTTGACAATCTCCTCGGCTTGTTACGGCAACAAAACGAGGTTTCGGAATCCGTCGCAGGACGTGTCATTTATCGAACAAAGGAGGATGTTCACGACTGGAATGGAAAACCGTTGTTTCCGTTGAGGCGGGTCAATGATCCGTTGGTCATTGATCTGGGACCCTCATACAAACAGTGGATGGAGAACATTCACGAGTTCTATCGTCCAGCCAAGCACAGCGGTGATAGTGAGACTCCACGTCAACGGGCGGCGGGCTGGCGGTGTGCCCAAGCGCTTCAGTGGGCCGCTTCTAGTCCACAGGCGGGTCTTGGTTATTTGGTCCGTCAGGCACTTCGCGCAGGATGGAAACTGGAAGATGACCACTTGAGAGAGGCTATTCTCGCTTTAAGGCCGTATCGGAATGGTCCTCTCGCTGAATCCGCCGAAGAACTTTTCGCGAGGATTGTCAAGGAAGTTTCACGGCAGGCAGAGTATGGTGACGTTGAAGACATTGAGGAGGAGGATTCTGCCAAAACCAAGATGTCTTCCAACCAACACGCTCAGTTGGATTCCTTGCTACGAGAAGGCGTGGTTCTTGTTCAGAACTCTTCTGACATAAAGTGGGAATTTTTACGAGAAAAGATTCTGGATGGTGCTAACGGCGAAAAGGTAGTGCTATTTGCCCAACCAATCGAGACAGTTACTGCGCTGGCACGCTATCTTGAGCAACGAACGGGTGTTAAGCCAGCCATCATCATCGGTGGCCAAACCGATATTGAGCGGCACAAAGAAGAAGAGCGATTTTGGCAAAAGGAAGGTCCTCAATTTCTGGTCTCTTCGAGAGCAGGTGGCGAAGGTATCAATTTGCAAGTAGCACGACGACTTGTTCATATTGATGTGCCCTGGAACCCAATGGAACTTGAGCAAAGAGTTGGACGTGTTCACCGGTTCGGGTCGAAGAAAACCATTTTGGTTGATACCCTTGTCGTAAAAGACAGTCGGGAGCAAGATGCTTATCAGGTTGCTCGTGAACGTCTGCGATTAATCGCCAGTTCTATTGTTGGGCCAGAACGTTTTGAGGCAATATTTTCACGCGTGATGTGTTTGATCTCGCCAGAGGAACTACAGGAAGTCCTGATTGGCAACGCAATATCCCCACTTAGTGATGAAGAACGGCAACGTGTTTCCGCCATGGTCGAGGGTGGATTCAAGGCGTGGAATGAGTTTCATGAGAAATACTCCAAGGTCCAAAATGAAATTCGATCACAGAATTCTGGCCTCACGGATTGGAACGACTTAAAACGATTCTTAGAGGTTTATATGGACGCCAAGCAGGCCGATGGTTACTCACTTCCGCGTTTCGAGCGGCGAAATGGCTTGATCGAAACAGTCAACGAAGCCGCTGAAGTTGTAGAGTTACCCACCGGCCAGCGGTTGATACTAGGGGATGTGGAGGGTGCGCTTAGCGAAGGGCCCGATGGGCATATGGTGGAACGAGCAGGTCTCAATCTTCCAACAGTGGCCGATGCTCTGCGTCGGTATGCATTTCCGAAGGTAACTACAGGTGCTGCCTATCTCAAAGCAGTCGAATCTGATGTGATTCCTCTTCGCCTTGATCAAGGACCATGTGGCTTTTTGTGGTTATTACGGCAGGTCTTGCAGGCAGAACAACAAGCAGGATGGGCTGAACAGAGTTCCAATCTGCTCTGCTATCGGATTTCCTGCGATGGTTTGGTTTCGGAAGTAATGGGAGCAGAAAAAGCGGCTGCGATGCGATGCTTGCAGAACGCAACTCTTCGTTTGCGTCCTGACATTGCAGAAGAATTCACAAATAGGATGGCTCGTCACGAGCAG
>CAZVXJ010000270.1:0-4392 GCA_964631675.1 uncultured Alphaproteobacteria bacterium | reverse complement strand
CGAATACTGAATGGGCATCTGAAATCCTGCGAAGTCCACCATTTTTGCGCCCAGTGACTGGTGAACAGAAGTTAGTGCTGTATGTTTCAAAGTGGCTCGATGTGTTAATCAACCAAAAATGAGTTTGCCTGTCAGCGCATCTTTACAACTCGCACTGGCACAGACGCAGGTCTGTAGCCCCAGCTCATGATCCGCCTCTGGCCGACATTACCGGTAATATAGGTAAGAAATCCGGCGGCGACATCCTGCTTCATGCGCGTGGTGAGGTAAGTCACGTCGATTCGAAAAGGGTAGATAGGCTCTTCGAGAATCTGTTTTACGTTGGCCGGGATCTCCAACCCATCGCGCACGAAAACCAGCCGCTTTAGTTTCTCTGTGTCGTATGGCAGTGCACAGACGAGTAGTGCTCCCGGATCCAGGTCTGCCTTGTCGATCATAGCACTGTACGTCGAACACACTTCCCCGCTGACTGACGGCATTCGTCCGTAGAATTTCATCAGCGATTCCCAAGAACCATCACCGGGCAGCGGCAAATAGGTAGTGATTGACAGTTTTGGTCCACCGATCGCATGCCAGTCTGTTACGGTTCCCGAGAGTATGTCGCGAAACGAAGCACTGTCAATTTTTTCGACGGGATTCTCGCGTGTCACCAGCAGATACACCGGATAGGTCGCCACGGGGTACGAATAGATTTTCAATCCGGCGCCAGAAAGAGCGAGTGATTCGTCTTTGGATAACGTGCGATCCAACAATGCTTGCTCGATCCGTTTGTTGGCAAGCGAATCGATCCACTCACGCGCGCTGCCGCCTACAATGTCTATCAGCGCACCCTTGTTCTGTGTCTGGAAGTCTCTGGAAAGCCGCCAACCCAACTCTTTCACGGCATCATTGGCGCCAACCTCCGCATGACCGGACGTCATGGATTCCTTCGGCTCCTGTGGTCCGCACGCGGTTACAAAACACATTGCAAGCATGATGACCGTCACCGCCACGAGCTTATCGATCGTCACGTTCCTCCCAGGGTCGCGCGCGACCACCGCCGAATCTTCTCTGGTGGCCGGTCAGCGCGCGTGATGCAACGAATCGATGGGCCGCGAACAGAATGACCACAAGACCTAGGAGAGTTCTGAGCCCACTGCCCTCCGGCAACTGCGGCAGCAGTGCCCCTGTAAAAATGGCGATGCCGATTGCGGCAAAGGCAATCGGCAGGACCCATCGACTTAAGAGCGGCATGTTTGACCTTTAGAAACTACCGCGTCAGATAACTCGCAAGAATCGTTAGGCAGACCTCAGCCTATTTGCCCTGAAGCGTGAACTTGAATGGATACGACACCCATACTCCAATCGGGTTGCCCTGTTGAATTGCGGGCGTGAATTTCCATTTCATGACCACTTTTTGAACTTCCTCCTCAAAACCCAGCCCTTCGGGCTTCGCCTGCACAATCTCGTACTTCTTGACTTCGCCCTTCTTATCCACGAACATTTTAACGACAACCCTGCCCGTCACACCTGCGGTACGTGCGAGATCTGGATAGGCTGGTTGTGGATTTGTCTCGAGTGGTTGCGGCGGGACTTCGAAGGCGATGAAGTCTTTCGAATCCGGGATCGCGTTCGGGTCTTCGGCGATCACAACGTTTGCATTCGGGTCGATTTCCAAATCCTCATCCGCACCGGAATCGAAAAATTCTGCGATATCTTCCTGAGTGGGGATGAGTTCCTCTTTGATCACCTCGTCTTCTGCTACGGCCACAGGGATAGCCGCTTTGGGCGGGGCAATCTTCGGACGTTCAATCTGAATCGTCTCGGGAGAATCCTCGCGCTGACGCTGAAGTTGTGTGAGTTGCGACGGATCAATCACAATCACACGCTCCGGAATATCTTCCTCTCCGCGAATCAAGTTAATAATGTACGGCGCCGCAACAACGACCGTGTGAATCAGAAGACTGATAATCAGACCGCGAACAAGATTCGGTCCGACATAGCGCTTCATTTCAAACGCGCCGTAGCGCCCCTGCTCAAGTTGTTCTATGAGATCCATGATTGGTGCCCGCGCTTATAGTTTGCCGGTCTCATGATCCTGATTCCCCGCCGGAACTTTCGGCATATTTCGGCTCCGGTAATCCTGCCGGTCCGGACGTGCTGAATCCTGACGCTCTAAGCAATGAGTCTTCCAATGTGGTGAACTTGTCGATTGAAAAGCGCGTCGTGTTTGCCACATTAAATTCATCAACCAGATTGACCATGGATTCGTATCTCGCCTTCTTGTGAATGCGGGCAAGGACCGTTAGGCTGTCACCAATAATCTCCCGGCGCTCTACAAGTTTTGACCGCAAGCTATCCCACAAAATGGGGCGAGGATTATCCTTACCTACGTAGTAGGCCAATGAGTCGTTCTCGAGCACGAGAAACGTCAGAAGTTTCTTCTCGTAAATATCAATCGTCGGCGGTGGCTTGTCCGAATCTTCGGGCAGCACCATTTCCATCGCCTGAGGCAGACGGAAGACCGTCGTCACCATAAAGAAGATAAGCAGCAAAAACGCGATATCGACCATAGGCGTCATATCCAAACGAATCGAAACGCGTGGTCTTTTCCAACTTGGTCCTGCCCCGCCGGATTTTTTACTCTCAGGTGCATCAACTGCGCCCATATCAGCCTCCTGTTCCTTCCCCGGCTGCCGCGTCCGCCGTAGCCGCGCCACCGACCACTTCTTCCTCAAGTTCGGTGACAAGGTTCAGGATATTCAACTTGTTCTTCTGAAGCACTCCGAGGATCTGTTCAATTGTACCGTATTCGGCGTGACCGTCTGCTTTGATGACGACACGCTGAACAAGCCTTTTAAGCTGAAGTTCTCGAATCTTGGCGGGCAACTCGTCTGGCGTGAATACCTTGCCTTTTATTCCATGGCCGGCTTCTTGGGCCGACAGCCCGTTAGCATAATCCAGTGCGGCATCGCCAAGCGTCATGAAGATTCGATTGTCTTTTGGCACCGTGATGGTGATGGCACCAGTTTCAGGCAGAGTGAACACAGAATGTGAATTCGGTATGGTCACCGCCACTTCTTCAGGTGCTTTGAAAATTGTCGTGGACATGAAAAAGATGAGCAGCAAGAACGCCACATCTACCATCGCGGTCATGTCCAGTCTGATTGCAAGCCTGCGTCTTTTGGGTGCGCTCATAGGAAAGGGTGAAAGAAATTGAAAGTAGAAAAGCAGTTTGATCCGGCTCGCAGAAGAGTTCCGCGATGACCGGCAAGATTGCCGTTACTTCTCTTCCTTCTCCTTCAAAATTTCGACCATCAGATAGGCCGCCTCGTCGATGGAGTAGTTAAACTGATCGACCTTGTTGACAAAAAAGTTATAAGCTACAATGCCCAAAATAGCGGCAAACAACCCAAGTGCGGTATTCACGAGCGCTTCCGAAATTCCGCGCGCAAGCTCTGCCGCATTGGGTGCACCTTGTGTCGACATCGCCGCAAACGAACGAATCATTCCAATGGTCGTGCCCAAAAGACCGACCATGGTGGCTATCGACGCAATTGTTGAAAGAGCAATCAGGTTACGCTCAAGGAACGGAACTTCGAGCAGACGGGCCTCATTAATTGCGCGCTGAGTTTCTGCAAGCCGCTTCTCTTCCCCCATACTCTTATCACCCATCAACCTTTTGTATTGTTCCACGCCAGCCTTCAGAACGGCAGCAGCAGAACCTCGCTGTTTATCACACAGCTCCGCAGCGTCGGAATATTTACCTTCCCGGACGGCCTTGATAAATGCGGAAAAGAACTTAGGCAGCGGTGCTCCGCCCTTTGCCTTATTCAATGTAATTACTCGCTCGACAACGTACGTAATTAACATCAATGTTATGCAAAGCAAGAAAGGCACCAACACACCACCCAGTCGAATCTGGTGAATGAGGGGAGTCTCTTCTACGCCCTTGTCCATGGCCGGCAGCATGCCGTAGTAAAATCCCATTGAGATTGCCAGTGCAGCAACCAAAGTGATGATTGTGAAAGTTCCTTGCTTCATGCCAGAGGTACCCTTAGCTGTTTATCTGATTGAGCCTGTTTTCTGTTACTTCAACGTGGGCAGAATTTGCTCCACTTGATCGGCCTTTTGTTTTCCGTCTTTGCTCCCCAGGGAAGCCGCCCGCCTGTATGCATCTCGCGCCTGCGTTACGAGTGCCTTGCTCTTTGGGTCAGAGAAGTACAGACAGTCACCTAAACTCACCCACATGTCCTGGTTGCTCGCGCAATGTTTGACTCCTTCGCGCAGCGGCGCGACCGCCTTTCCCCAGTTCTCCCGTTTCATGTACACGTATGCATGAATCTGGTGAGCGTCACAATTGGAAGGGTCGAGGGCAATCACCTTCAGCGCCGTTTCCGCCGCCTTTTCATA
>CAZVXJ010000269.1:0-4439 GCA_964631675.1 uncultured Alphaproteobacteria bacterium | reverse complement strand
AAACTCCTGATCAGGAGAAGGCGCTGAAAAAACTCAAGAAGAGAATAGACCAGACTCGTGCGGATTTGTGGCAGGAGTGGTATTTTCACGCGGTCGAATTGGACTCTCCGTATGCTCAAACTAGTGCGGACGAAATGCCGCAGAGTGCCAAGCCTATCCTGCAGTCCGCAATCACCGAACTCGATTTGGCGATTAGAGTGCTTCCTGCAAAATGGAATGCTTATGGGCTGAAGGCGCAGATCTTAGAACGGCTTGGGGAACGCCCAAATGCTATCCCGGTTTGGCGGGCCGCACTCGAGAAGATCGAGAGTTCGGACATGCAGAAGAAGGATGCGGAGAACTATGCACAGGCGGTGTCCGTGATACGCGCGCATCTGCTTGAAAACTACTACATGAGCAACGATCTGGCCAAAACGATTGAGGCCGCCGATGAAATGCTCGCAAAAGATCCCGAGAACCTCGAGGCGATTCAGTATAAGGCATTCGCGCTTGCAAAGATGGCGACCGACACGTCACTGACCGAAGCGAAACGCGCAGAAATCAAAGCTGTGGCCATTCAAGCATTAATGGATGCGCGCAAAGCCAGGCCGGAGGACGAGATTGTTGTCTACTATGTTGGGCAATTCCACCTCCAGCTCGGAGACACTGCGAAGGCCCTGGAAGCGTTTGATGAATATCTTAGGCTGGCTCCAGACGATAAGGACGTGCTCTTCGCGAAAGGGATCATCTTGCTGGAAGGCGGAAGTTTTGTTGACAACCAAAGGGCAAGCAGTACTTTCGAGGCACTGACGAAGGCACATCCTGATTTTGGTTCAGCATGGATTAACTATGGTGTGTCACTGATACGAATGGGCAAGAATGCTGAAGGGCGTGCGGCCATGGAAAAGGGCAAAAGTTTGAAATGACGGTTGCTCAGGTGCGACATTCTGATCTCTACGCTGAGGCTCAGTCGCAGAACCTGGTGATTCCGCGTCATATCGCCGTCATCATGGATGGCAATGGCAGATGGGCGCAGGCGCGAGGGCTGAAACGCATTGATGGGCATCGAGAGGGCGTTCGATCAACTCGCGAGATTGTCGAGGCGTGTGGAGAATTGGGCGTCGAAGTGCTCACCTTGTATACGTTTTCGAGCGAAAATTGGCGCCGACCCGCATCCGAAGTCGCTGCCCTGATGGACTTGCTGCTTCGAACAATAAACCAAGAACTGGAGCACTTGGATCGCAACAATGTCAAACTCCGTGTGATTGGCCGGCTGCAGGAGCTCCCGATTGGTCCAAGACAAGCCCTGGAATTTGCCATACGTCGGTTGTCCAGGAACTCGGGACTAATACTCAATCTGGCCATTTCGTACGGTGCCAGGCAGGAGATACTTGATGCCGTCAATTCCCTTCTGGAAGACAAAAAAAGAAATGTGGGCGAGGCGGAGTTTTCATCGCGCCTTGCCACGTCGGGGCAGGTTGACCCAGACTTGTTGATTCGGACGTCCGGTGAAGTACGGATCTCCAATTTCATGTTGTGGCAGATAGCCTACTCGGAGATTGTGATTAGCAAGTACATGTGGCCGGATTTTCGAAAGCCTCAGCTCCTGGAGGTGATTGCCGAGTTTAGCGGTCGTAAGCGCAGATTTGGCGGATCTGAGGAGGAGTAGGTGAGCGAGTTGTCTGTTATCCACGAACGCCTGAGTGAGATTGAGGGAATTAGTGTGCTCCAACTCGAGCCCTATGCAGTCGTGTCCCCGACCAGTATTGAAGCAACGGCTGGCGTTCTAAGGATGGGGCTGGCTAGCGATTGCAGGATACTGCCGCTAGGTACAGGGAGCTCGTTTTCTGACGAGTATTCTCTTGGCACGCGCAACGTAATCGCCGTATTGATGTCGGGGCTTACAGGAATTGAGCAGCACTCAGCGTTTAGTGTGAAGGTGATGGCTGGTACTCCTGTCAGCGCCTTGATCAACAAATCCTCAAGTGAGCGTGTGACGATTGGAGGACTTTTGTCTGACGGCTTCTCTCCGGAGTCTTTCCAAATGCGAACCAGCTTGTCGGGAATGCTGCGCAGCATAGACGTGCTCTGCTGCGACGGTGTTGTAAGAACATTCTTCGCAGAGGCCGGTGTATCCGCCAATCGATCATACCCCGCATTTGCAGTTCTTGGGTCTGCCGGACGTATTGGTATTATCCTGTCTGCCGTGTTCCGCACGCCGGTACCGATTCAGCTTGACGGGTCAATCCATGAAAGTCGACAGGAGAGGTCTTTGGGCGGACACAGGGAGATGTGCCTTTCTAGATCTGAAATTGCAAAGTTGTTTGATCCCGTCACTCTCTTCCAGTGGTAGGCTTCTGTGCTCACTACTCGCCAACGCCGCTTTCGCGCCGTCATTCCTGCGGCGATCCTCTTACTCCTAGCTGGTTCTGCTCTCGTTTACCAGCATGGTGCAGGCTTACTGCGATTTCCCGGGCTCGAAGGCAGTCTCAAGAAGCGGCTCGATCTATATCTTAAAGAGAATATTGGTGATTCGGCTGAGTTAGCGACTCTCGACATAGGGTGGGGCAGTGTGACAGGGAGGAACATCTCACTGCCGCTTGACAGCACTGGGTCGAGGCTTGAAATCAAAGAACTCAAGCTCGACATTAATCCTCTGGAACTCGCTCGCTCTTTCTCACATCCCGAGCGTATTGTGAGGGCAGTCACGATATCCGCTCCCCAGGTGACGCTTCGAATGACACCGCGCGAGACCCGAGACGATTCTGCATCATGGCTCTCGTGGTGCACGGTTCCCAACATCGTCTATTCCACCCTTGAGAGATTTGATAGTCTCAGATTGGCAGAGTTCGAGGACGCATCGATCACGCTCATTTCCGGTACCGATACGATTCCTGTATTGCATTCCGCCGATGGCTCAATTTCGCAAGAGCACAGCGACCAGTTCCTAGTACGAGCCACAGGCTATTTGTCCAGGGGCCGTCATATCGCCGCAGAATTGTCAGGCGGTTTGGACTGCGCTGCTGCGAAGACAGAGTTGCATCTCAATGCATCATTTGCGAAGGGAGATATTCGCTTGGGATCGGCACATACCGTCCGCACAGATGGTGGAGTTATTGATGTTGACTTTGTAGAGATCAATGAGAAGAATGAACTCCGAGCTACGGGTGAGTTAACGAGTTTAGCATTGCAGCTGCCTGGTGAGCCCCTTACGTTTCAGACCGTTCGCGTCGAATTAGAGAATGACCGACTGGTTCTGGACGTGGAAAAAGCTCAGTATTCTCTCATGACTGCAGACTTCCGCAGTTCACTCATGCTGCGAGGAGAGGGTTCAATACAAGGAATGGGTATTGTTCAGACCAGCCAGTTAAGTGAACTGATCCCAAAAGTACTCCTGGACCCTGAGCGGCAAACGCTGCAAATCGATGTGGAGATTTCCGGCACCCTATCTCAACCACATGTCAGTTTTCATACCGAGAGTCCGCCTTTTGTTATCGCCGGTCACGCAATAGACTCGGTGAGCGGTCGACTGTTGCACGATGGTGGTGTATGGGTGCTTGAGTCCGGGAGTTTAAGATCAAGTTTGGCCAGCGCAACCCTTTCGGGCGAGTATCTGGGTCCGCAGACGGGTAATGGCAAAATCGTTGCAATTATAGATCTGCAGGATTCCCTTAAGGCTTTCGGCCATGAGTTACTTCTCCGCAGATTTGACGTCAGTCTTGTACGCGCAGCTAATGTAATCTCCGGCATCGTCCATGGACAGGACCTGGACGGTGATACGTTATTGCATGCCGGCATGTCATATTGGGGCGGCCAATGGAGATGTGACGTCGCGGGTGTGAACGGAGGATCAGGTAAGCTGGAGTTCGATCCAAGCCTTCGCCGTGCAAACGCGAGAATATTGCAGCCTGGCCGAATATGGACAAGTCTCGCCGGTTCGGAGAGTCCAGTTGCGCTTCCAGACAGCTTTCGCCTGGAGTTCGCCGGTGATAATTCCGGTGGTATGGTCTACTGGCAGTTTGTCATGCCGGATAGCGCAAGTGAGATCGTGAACCAGATCATTCATACAGCGACATTTAATGGCCAGTACCGACAGGCCGGTAATCACCAGTACCTGATTGATGGTACATGGAACGGCAAATCCGGGAATGGACGGGAGTTCACCGGGAGTGCAGATGTCTTCTACGATGTCGGCGTTCTGCAAGTACGCAAGTGCTTTATCGATGAAGCCGGCGTAGTTACAGGATCAGTTAACTTCCATACAAGAACGTTTGACCTTCAGGCCGATATAAGTGATCTCTCTTATGACAGATTTCCATTCCGCAGTTCGTGGACTGATCGAGCGGCCCTTGATGGTGTACTATCGGGTACCATGTATGTGCAGGGTACATTTGATGTACCTGAATGGTCCGCTGACTTGACTCTCGTCAACGGAAGTTTGTATTCGGTGGATGATTACT
>CAZVXJ010000268.1:0-4451 GCA_964631675.1 uncultured Alphaproteobacteria bacterium | reverse complement strand
CTCGGCCGTTCTTGGTACAACACCATCTACGGAGGAACGCCGAATCGGTTGTAGGAATGGAAAGGGGAAATTGAGTTGATTCTAAGCCCGTGGCCATTATATGCGAGGTATGCAATGGAGAATGGTTTAGCGTCAGCGTATGGCTCCGACTAGTAATGGGTGTTCCGGACCCAGCGGGACCATATTCATGGAGCGAGATAGTCTACAGAAGGAGAATCACAATGTACATGCGAATAGGTGAGAACCTAGGGCAACCGATTAAACCAATTCCCCCAGGCGCGGCCATTTCACAGCAGTCATCTGCGTTGAAGGCTGCGGTAAATGTCTTTTGCCGTCGTCCTCCCACTCACTTTGCCGAGAGGGAGTTGCCAGTTCCATTCAGGGAAAACTTCAACGATTTTCTGCGCGAAGTGCAGCGTGCGGTTGGGAGATGGACTGTGTTCCGTAGCGACCCAGGCCATGCAAGAGTCAAAGGCTTGGTTCAGCCGTGGAAAGATCATCTAAAAACATTTCACCAATCTAAGCTTAATGCGAAGGTTGCTCCCGGAACTCTGTTAAAGATTCGCACATTATTTATGTATAGAGGTGTCGGAACAGCAAGTGAACGGGTGTGTGGCATCCTCATTGTAACGAAAGAAAAGACTCCACTGCCAACTACATCTCCGTCTATAGATCAGTGTCGGAAGGAAACCATCCGTGGAATCAAAGGGTTCTTAGTTTGCAAGAAGCCTTGTGTGCCACGCTTTCCCCAAGGTGGATTTGACTGGGTTCTCGTTGACTCCTCTAGTCCTAATCAGTGCACGTATTCGAGAATCCTTACCTCTGGATAGATTCGAAGTCGGCCACTAGCTAATGCCCAGATAGAGGCGGGGGTGATTTTGTTGAAATAAGAAATCGACCTGGTTATGAAACCAGCAATCAATGAATTCAATGTCGGTGTGGTAGCCCCGTAATTCACTAGAGCTGTTGGCAAGGAAGTCGACGTGTTACCAGTCTGAGTTCTAGAGAGACGAGCTTGTGCTTGTCGGGTTGGTGAGCGGTGTCTGGTGGCCTTCGGTTCCGCTCCCTATATTGGGAGTGAGTATGAGAATGATGTGTGCCTGTCAATTCTCATTGATAGAGCGGTAACCAGGCTGATGGCGTCAGTTGCCGAGTAGAAAGTAGTAGAAGGGGAAAGACTATGTACATCCGGACTGGTGGAGACTTAGGAAGGCTCACAACCTCATACCTTTATGATTCTTCGATAAACGGTATCGGACAGATATCCGAAACTGGCCTGTGGGATCCGTGGGATCTGCAGCAAATCGCGGAACCGCAGATCGCGAAGGGCACCAGTGTTCCTGCGTTTCTGACTGGTCTTTCGGGACTTGGCCAGAGTTCCACGGTCAAGCTGTCGAACGGGCACTTTGGGCTCGCGATGTCGCACATCAGCATTCCGGACGCGGCGATCCGCCTGCTGCGGCGCTCCGCCACGTTCAAGCAGATGGCCGCGACACTGGACGGCGCGTACGTCGATCACCGCCACTGGACCAAGGTGTCCAGCAGCTCCAACGCGAGACTGAACAACGCCTTCCGTGTTGTGGGCGGCGGCAATCTCAATGGACGCCGGGTTCTTTACGTTGGGTTCGACCCGGCTGGGTCACTGTTCATTACTGGACAGTCCATCGAAAGCTCGAACGGCTGGGACATCATCCGCTTCTCCGACGCGCTGGGCCAGAGCCACACGATCCCGTGGGTCCGGGCAATCGCTCACGAAACGGCTCATGCCTTTGCGCGCGTGACAGCGTCCGGCGTCGCACCGAAAACGCCGGTCGATCGGGTGGGTGCGGACGTGCGCGACGAGTGCAACGCACGCACGGTAGAACACAGAGTCATCGCGGAGATTCGTAACACCGCGGCGGGCAAGAGAGCACTGGCCACGCATCGCGTCCAGCCACCGGTGCTGCCGTGTGATTGCCAGAGAGACTGGTTCCCTACCCTGCAGATGCGCTCGTATCTCGAGCACTTCGTGCTCGGTGCAGACTGGGAAGCGGCTGCCAAACCGCTGAGCGACGCGGACCGTCAGAAGATCCTGACCGACGTCGCCGCGATCCCGCTCAATTTCTCCGCCAAGACGCACCCGCCGTCGATGCCAGTCGCGATCCTGAGAGGGACCGCGACGGTCGGCTCGTTCGCGAAGCAATTTCCGGTGCTCAATTCGGCAGCCGGACAGGCGGCCTTCGTCCTCCGGTTAGTTGACGCGAGCTGGCGGCAGTTGATCGCCGAGGTCGGCGAGGGTTCGCCGACGTGGACCGGCGGCGCGCACCAGCTTCGGCTCGAGCGTCATGCTCGGCTCTTTTTTAAGATCAAGGTCGGCTACACCAGGTGCCCCTGAGAGGAACAGACGATGTATCTATCCGACGACTCGGGCCTTGGTGATGCCAGGAAATGGGTGCATCATCGGCGACCTCGCTCTGGCTCTGGACGTGCGCCGAGGCGCATGGCTGGTCTCGGCGGATTCGGTGCGTCAGTGTTCGACGTGCAGTGTCCAGACCCGCCCGGCTGCGCGCCGGGGGTTGACGCAGCCGGATGTCGCGCCGCTATATGTGCCGCGGTGCGGGAAGCGATCAGGCTGGCGAACAACGCCGCAAACAAACTCGATGCGGCGATCGCGGTACCACCCGCTTCACGCGACGCGGACGCCCAACGAACCGCGAAGCGCTTCAAGTTCTTTTTCCGCCATGACCCGGCACATGCGATCACTTGGGCTGGAAATGAGGAGTCTGGCGTCAGCGTCGCGAAGCGGTTTCGGGCAGTGGCAAAGGAATTGGACGACGGCCGGCGAGTGGTTTTTCATTGCCGGCCGACGAGGGTTCCATGTGCCGACCTGACCTGTTGCCCGGCGGATGTGAACGCCTGGTTCAGCACAGGCGTGCGAAATGGAGCAAATCTGTGTGACGGCTTCTGGAATCCGCCGGCGGACCTGCCTCAGGGACTTCCAGTCCGGAGTTTCCGCGCTGCGATCATCATCCACGAGATGCTGCACATGCTCTTCGAATTCCTCCGTGACGAGGGTCAGGGCAGAGTGAGAGCGGCCTGCTACGAAGCCTTCGCTTTGCGCGCTGCGGGCATTCCGGCCGACCCGTTCGATGTTTGTCAATGCCGCGGCACGTGTCTCGCCTGACGAAGTTGTGAGGAGGTCCCATGGACTCAAACGTTACAGCTTATGGCGTTGACCATTTTCAAGATCGAGGTTGCGACTTCAACAAGAAACGGGCATTAAGCACCGGGGACCACATACCGCGGCGATCACACACGTGTGCCCAACGGGATTGCACGCATTGAGTGATATCGCATGATGGCAATTGCCGGCCCAATACTGGTTGCGGAAGGACCAAGAAATGTACGTACATACCGACATAGGGCTCGGATGGGACATTCCACGATTCAAATCGCAGAGTGAAATATTCCATGAAAAAATCAAAGCTCTCCATGAGACTCAACGTGGAGTTCCTATAAGCTATGATCAGTATCCGATTACTCGAAGGGACCCGCAAACAGGGATTGTAAGCGTACACAATCGTTGGCTGTTCACTCCAAACCGACAAAATTTTAAAGGGTCAGGAGAAAAGGAAGGCAGTTTCTGCTTGGGTACAGCAAGAGGAATGGCATTCAGAAGCGTCTTCGGCCTTGAGCTACCAACATATCGCAAAGTGCTTTTGGATTTGAGAGAAAGGATAGAGACCGCAAAAAAGGATAAAGACATTAAGAAGGAGGCTGATGCCCTCATTAGCCGCACAGTTAGTCATGTGCATAAGCGCGGGAGCATTGAACAATTTAATGCAGATCTAGATTCGAGGTATGGCATCAAGAATGTAAAGATCAAGAGCAGTGAGTCATTGAAGGAAGCCCTCGATGTACTTAAAGCAGGGGCGCCAATCTTGGTAAATTTGAAGCCCCATGGATGGCATTGGGTTTTAGTTCACAGATCACCGGAAGGAAAGTTATGGAGTAATGACCCTTTAGAGGGCCGTGTAAAATCAATATCACCTAGTGAGTTCGAATCACGTTTCGAGATCATTGTCGATGCCAACACGGGTAAACCAATAACTCCAGACAACGCGAGTAGTTACAAAAAGTAGTGTTCTGATGGAAAAGAATAATGGAGGAACATCAGCGGAGGCTCCGCTTGTTTGGAGAGTTTCTGCCTGTTCATAAGAGGTACCTGAGTCGGAGTGAATTCTAAGACTTCAGGAGAAATGCAATGACTACTATTTCTACTCAATCAAGTGAGGGTGGGCTCGTTATCACCTCAAATGACGGCAAGCTTGACTCTGCATCTTCGGTTTTGGAGGTGAGCGCCACAAACCCGGACTATAACCAGCCCGCGCTGCGTATCAAACAAGCAGGTATACGCGGGGGCGCGGCCTCGATCAGGATCGATGACCCGAATCCGGACATCGAGTTTGTCG
>CAZVXJ010000267.1:0-4454 GCA_964631675.1 uncultured Alphaproteobacteria bacterium | reverse complement strand
GTGTCAGTGTGTTCTTAAGAGTGCCCGCACTTTTGTAATTAGAATATCCACAGCGACCGTGTTTTTTCCGCCGTGGGGGATGATGAGATCTGCATACTGCTTCGAAGGCTCGACAAACTGATCGTGCATCGGGCGAACTTGACCTGCATACTGTTCGAGCACACTGTCCACCGTGCGTCCGCGCTCCCGAATGTCGCGCTGCAGTCTGCGGGCAAGCCGAACATCCGGTTCGGTATCTACGAACACCCGGATGTCCATCAAATCCCGCAATTCGGCACTCTCGAAGATCAGGATCCCGTCGATTAGGATTACATTCTTGGGCGCAACCTGTTTGTATCCGGCGCGGGCATGCTGCGAATAGTCATACACAGGCAAATTGATGGTCTTTCCTGCCAGCAGGTCTCGCATGTTCTGTATCATCAGATCTGAATCAAACGCACCGGGATGATCAAAATTGCGGAGGGCGCGCTCATCGAGCGGGAGATCGCCGATGTCCCGGTAGTAGCTGTCCTGCTCGATCAGGAGCACAGAGTCCGGCCCGAGTGTATCTACCACGCTGCGGGCGATCAGGGTTTTCCCCGATCCGGAACCACCGCAAATACCGATCAAGAACGGTGCGAGCCCCGCAACTTTCATCGGACGTTCCTGTGCGGCAGACGGATAGTTCAGACTGATCGGCACGGAAGGAATAGACTGAAACTCTGAAACACTGAGATGAAAATCATTTCAGCATTGAGGACGTGAATGGTCGCTTGAAAATATCGGACAACTTGATGCTCTCGAATTCACCCTGTGCCGGTGAAAGCAAGATCTGAATATCTCCGCAATAATCCGACAATAGCTGCCGGCACGCGCCGCAAGGTGTGACCACTCCGCCGCCCACGGCACAGACAGCTATCTTGACAAATTTGCTTTCACCTTCACTGATGGCCTTAAAGAGCGCCACGCGTTCGGCACAGCATGAGAGCCCGTAACTCGAAGATTCCACATTGCAGCCGGAATAGACTTTTCCACTCCCTGCGAGCAATGCCGCGCCAACCCGGAAATTCGAGTAGGCCGCCGCGGCATGTTCCCGGGCGAGCCATGCGGCTGCGGTGAGGTCTGCATCGGTCACGGCTTCAATTTAGGAAAGAATCTCCGTAAAGGCAACAAAAAAGCCACGCTTTCGCATGGCCTGTGCGGCGATTCGTTAAACCCGGTTTTGTCAGGACGATGGAATCAAGATTGTCTGCGTGCGGCCATCCCGACCGACGGCCACCAGTTCATAGTCGCATCCCGGTTCCAGTTGACGGTCAAGGCAGCGATAATAGGCCGTTCCCGCCGCACTGCCTCGGCCTCGAACCACGGCTACCTGATCGCGCTGCTCACCATTTCGGCGATAGACTACATAGTGGTTTACATTGCGCTCACCAAAAGTCTCCCAGCGCACGGCTACCCCGTTCGGCCCCGCATGTGTCACTGAATGCAACAGACGCGCAAGCATTTCACTTGGCTGGCTGACGGTCAACACGTATTCGCCGCAGTCTCCGGCGTATCCGCCTACCACTAATGCGTATTCCCCTGCCGGCAGCTCTTCCGTCAGAGCGCGCTCCAGGATTCCCGCCGGTTCACCGTCGCGACCAAGAATGCACTGCTTATCCGGGCCATAAAGTGAAAATCCGGGATCAAACATCTCGAATCTCGGCGCAACTTCGATGGCCAGCGATTGCGGTTCGCTCAGGACTATTCTGTGCAGACGGCCTTCACCGCCTGACAGAAATTTTGTGCAGTCCGAAATATCCACTGAATCCGCGTTCAGGCAGGTGTTGTCGAATGCAACAATCGGCAGATTCTCCCACAACAATTCCGACTGAGAAATGTGTGGAACTGGAACGAACGCAGCCGTCTTCGTTGCAGTTGCTGTTTCGGGCGTACTCGTGTCTTTCCAGGCGATCACTTTGTTGATCGCCCACATGGTTACTGCGAGTGTCAGCCCCATCAAAAGGGCCCGAAACCATCTTCCGCTGTCATACATCCGGTATCGTCCGATTGATCATCATTTTTCGCAGCGTTGGACTGCGATTCACGTGCATCCGTGTCACTCAAGCGCGAGCATACTTACCCTATTGGCTTAAAAGATACAACAAAAAGGCCCGCTTGTCAAGGCGGGTTTATTGCATAATCTCTTGATTATTATAATGTTTAATAATCATGCCCATTGGTGAATTGGCCCGCGAGGCGTGGATATCACCCAGCCGCGAGAAGTGGCCACGGCCCTCGTATACTGGCAGGAGCGCGGCTACCGGAGGAGGCAGCAGCGTTTCTGGCAATCGGAGGACGGGGCCAACGCAGGTTAACCCCGTAATGGAGCGCCGGAGCAACAGGCCGGCAGGGACAATCGGACTCGTGAGTTATTCACGAGTCCGATTTGTTTATAGCATGGGTTTGGCCAGACCCTTGACTTTCTCCCCACCCCTCTTCTATATTGTATGAGTCCCCAAAAGGAGAGGGTAAGGCGCGTTTGTCGCTACAAATTGGAGAGGGAGGCACAGGATGAAAACGGCAACTTCAGTCATACTGATTGCGTGTGTGTTCTTTGTTAACTCACCAAACGCATTTGCGCAGGGCGGGCAAGACGTCTGCGAGCAGTGTATCTGCGTCGCAACCGACGATTGTTATGAAGCGGATGGTTGTCCGGATCCGCTTGAGACTACTGGGTGTCGAGACAATTCATTTGTCGCGTCGTGTTCCGGCGACTACACCATCCGGGCTCTGCTGACCTGCCCGTCCGGAGTTACCTGCAAGTATTGTACAGCTTGCGCATTGCTATATGAGTCGGGCGAGTCAAACCCTGTTTGCATTGAGCACACTGTCTGCGATCCCAATGATTGTGTACGTGAAGCTGTAAATGCATGCGCTAATCTCAGCTACGGAGTCACATACGTGTTGTACGTTTGTCTGATTCCATGCTCGGGATCGGAATGTGAGGCGTGCGAAGGGTGCGTTGCAAGAGCGTACGTTTATGCAGATAACTTTGAGGATTGTGATTACATTGCGGCATGTAATCCTTAAACACTACGCTGTGCTGGTATTAGGAGTTTTGATTCTGCGTGCAGGATACGCGACTACTCTGCGTGTTCCATCGGAGTTCGCCACAATTCAGGCGGCGCTTGACGCAACAGTTAGCGGCGACACGGTGCTTGTGGCGCTTGGCGTTTATCCTGAAGCGGTTCGTACACCAACACATCCGCTTTTGCTAAAAGGCGATGTTGTGCCCGATTCTGGAGATTATACGCGGCCCGTAATCGATCCGTCAGCGCTGCCGAACGCCAGAACGACTGCTTGCCTCGTGATGGGCAGCGCATTGCAAACTGTCGAAGATTTCGTGTTCCGCAACGGCCCTGAGATGTATCCCCGTAATGCGTCAGCCGTCGGCGGTGTGCAGAACCTGTTTTCCGGGAGCACAATCAAGAAGTGCGTGTTTGATTCGACCTATATTGGAGTCTATTCTATAGACTTTCCGATTGTTCTCGAAGACTGCGTCTTTCGCAATTGTCAAAGACATTGCGTTCGCACCGAACATGCCGCGCTCGCGGCTGTCCGATGTGATTTTCACGGGCACACAGTGAGCAACACTGCCGAGTTGCTTCGCTGCGGAAGCAGGACTACGCTCACTGCATGTCGGATCCGTGGCAATACTGTGGGCCATATGATCGGTTTTTTGTCTGCGGATTCTGTGGTTGTCCGTGACTGCATCTTCGGACCGTTTGGACCCACGAGCGTCACCGGCATCCACGCCGAATTGACGAGATCGCTATTCGAAAACAACTTATTTACGGAATGCATTTGCCTCGGTCTCGTGGTGAGTGTTAATCACGCCGGTGATTGTTTGCCGCCAGTGGTTTTTCGCGGCAATACCTTCGTTGGTAATCGCAGTCCAGGCAATACCGGCCAATGGTGCAGCATGATTAGTGTGGGAAGTCCAAACAGCAATGATACGTGCGCAGTCGTAATCGCAGAGTGGAATACATTTATTCTCTCGCCTCTGCATGGCAATGCATTTGCGGTTACGTTGAGTGAGGGAGATACAGCGAGATTCAATCGTTTTGTGCGGACAGAATCGTTGAACAAGGGTGCGATTGTTTCCGATGATCCGCTTACGGTTTGTCACGACAACATGTTTTTCAACACGGGCATGGCGGTAGAATCCGAAGGAGATTGGATAGACGCGCGCTTTAACTGGTGGGGAGACTCCAGCGGTCCTTATCACCCCACTTTGAATCCGCGCGGCGAGGGCGATGAAGTATCCGATCAAGTGCAATTCATCCCGTGGCACATAGATACTACTTTTTATTCCGATGTGTCTGATCTGCGGGCGCCGCTACCTGAGCAATTTGAGATGCTCATTTATCCCAATCCATTTAACTCTGTGGCGCAAATTGAGATCACGCCGTCCAGAGCCGTGATTATTGAAG
>CAZVXJ010000266.1:0-4500 GCA_964631675.1 uncultured Alphaproteobacteria bacterium | reverse complement strand
TCCCGGCGAAGGGCGGCATATCAGCTATCGTGAACTGAAGTGGGAAACAGCACGGCTGGCCAATGTGCTGAAACACGCGGGCGTGAAAAAAGGCGACCGCGTGATTGTTTACATGCCGATGATTCCGGAGGCGGCCTTCGCGATGCTGGCCTGCGCACGCATCGGCGCGGTGCATTCCGTCGTGTTTGCGGGATTCTCTGCCAATTCCCTGCGTGATCGCATCGTGGATTGCGGTGCGAAGGTGGTGATAACGGCCAACGAGGGCCGCCGCGGACAGAAGAACATTCCGCTGAAGGCGATCGTGGACGAGGCCTTAGAAGGTGTGAGTTTTGTTTCGCATGTGTTCGTCGCGAAGCGCACCATAAAAGATGTGCCGATGAAACATGGCCGCGACTACTGGCTGGAAGAGGCGATGGCTGCCGAGCGCGGCACTTGCCCGTGCGAGTGGATGAGCGCGGAAGATCCGCTGTTTATTCTGTACACGTCCGGTTCCACGGGAAAACCCAAAGGACTGATGCACACGCAGGGCGGCTATCTGCTGCATGCTTCGCTCTCGCATAAACATGTGTTCGACTATCATCCGGGCGATATCTACGCCTGCGTGGCCGATATCGGTTGGATTACGGGCCACAGCTATGTGATTTATGGCCCGCTGGCCAACGGCGCAACGACGGTCATGTTTGAGTCCACGCCAGTGTGTCCCAATCCCGGAAGATACTGGGATCTAGTGCAGCGCCACCGCGTGAATAGTTTTTACACGGCGCCGACAGCCATTCGCGCGATTCTTTGCGAGGGTGATGATTGGGTGAAAAAGTATGATCGAAGCAGTTTGCGAATACTCGGTACCGTGGGCGAGCCCATCAATCCCGAAGCATGGAAATGGTATTTTGAAGTCGTCGGCGAAAGACGCTGTCCGGTCGTAGACACATGGTGGCAGACCGAGACCGGCGGCATTATGATTGCGCCGCTGCCCGGTGTCACCGACCTTAAACCCGGCTCGGCGACTTTGCCCTTTTTCGGAGTGGATCCGATTCTGGTGGACGAGAGCGGAAAAGAGCTTGTGGGAAATGGGGTCAGTGGTCATCTCTGTATTCGTCGCCCCTGGCCGGGCATGGCACGCACGATCCACGGCGATCACAAGCGATTCAGAGAGACCTACTTCATTCACTACCCGGGACGCTATTTTACGGGTGACGGCTGTAAGCGGGACGAAGACGGCTATTACTGGATTAGTGGCCGGGTGGATGACGTCATCAACGTGGCGGGACACCGCTTGGGCACCGCAGAGATAGAGAGTTCGCTGGCAGGAAATCACCTTGTGGGTGAAGCGGCGGTGGTGGGTGTGCAGCACGCGGTTAAAGGTACCGCGATCTTCGCCTTTGTCGTTCCGAAAGGCGAGGGCGTGACCATGAGCCACGACGAATTGCAGGGCGCGCTAAAGGAGCATGTCCGTCATGACATCAGTGCAATCGCGCGCCCCGAGTTCGTTCTGCCTGTAAAAGGCCTCCCCAAGACGCGCAGCGGGAAAGTGATGCGCAGAATTCTGCGAAAGATCGCCGAAGGAGAATACAGCGATCTCGGCAATGTCACTACGCTCGCTGATCCCGGGGTCGTGGAACAGATCGTCGCCTCCCACAAAGCGATGGCGAAATAGAATTCCCCCCACGACTGTGGGGGGAACTCATGAAGATTGTTTGGTTTGCGTGATGCCTACTTTACACCAAGCAGCTCGACATCAAAGACGGTCGTGGAATTAGGGGGAATTAAGCCACCGCCCGCCCCGCGTTCGCCCCAACCAAGTTCCGGCTTAATGACGAGCTTGCGCTGGCCGCCTATCTTCATGCTGGCTATTCCTTCTTCCCAGCCCTTGATCACGCGGCCCGCACCGAGGGTAAACTCGAAGGGTTGTCCCTTGTCGAGCGACGAGTCGAATTTCTTGCCATCCATCAACCAGCCGGTGTAGTGCATAATACAAATCTGGCCCTGTTGAGGGGAATCACCCGTCCCGACTTTCATGTCATAGTATTGTAAGCCAGTCGCGGTGGTGGCGGGTTCACCCTTGACTACGACGCCCGGAAGTGCAGGTGTTTTTTCCATTTCCTTGCTTTTGCCGCAGCCTGCCAGTGCAAGTGCGGCGCAGATGAGAAGAATGCCGAACAGTTTCATGTGTAGTTTTGTCCTAGATGTGCGAATTGCAGACTGCGAACGCCTGATTTTTACAATATAGTAATTTTTTGATAACTTTCAAGGTGTCCTCGATCTAACCAGAAAAGAGGTTGGCCATGAAGTCTGGAAAACTGTCTCCGCCGGCGGTTTGTGTCGCCCTATTGCTGTCTGTGGCCTGTGTAGTTTCGAACCTTCCTGCTTCTGCGAGCAGTGCACTTCAAGTTTCGACTTATGACGGGGGAGCGACTTCGATCTCACTTTGTGCCCCAGCCGTCGTCCGCGTGGATACGGCTGTCGGCATGAGATACGGGACTGTGTTCCGGGTGCCCGGCGAATCTTCGCTTTGTGAGGAAGGAGTTCCGAATGTTCCGCACGTGACACGATTCTATCGCATCCCGGAAATGGGAGCGGTTGAGCTGCAAATCACGGTGTCGGAGTTTGACCTTGAACAGAACATCACTCCTCTCCCCTACTCCGAATTCGCGTCCGCGGTAACACTGGACGGTGAAGTCTACTCGCAGGATGCGTGGTTTCCACCGCAAGCGGTGGTCATGAGTGCTCCGATGATTTTGCGGGACTTTCGGGTCGTGGCGGTAACGCTGTACCCGGTGCAGGTGAATCCTGTTACCCGTGAAGCACGGGTGTACTCAAACCTGCAAGCGGTTATTGTGCCGAATGAAAATTCTGCCGCGAATGAAATTACGCACTACCGAGCCCCATCGGGAGCCTTTGCTCCGATCTACCGCAATGTGATCGCGAATTTGAATCCGTCTGCCCTGGATGACGCCACCCGCGTACCGGGCAGTTACTTGATCATTTGCAACGCCAATCCCGTGATTCGGCAGTGGGTGGATTCCCTGGCCCATTGGGAGCAACTGAAGGGCTTTGAAGTGTTGATTGATGCAAGGCTGGATTGGACCTCTGCGACGATGTTCGAAGCCATCCATGCAGCGTATGAGACGTTTGAACCGCCGCTCGAGTACGTTGCCTTGATGGGCGATCCGCAGAGCGAACTTGGCGTGCCCACTCACAGTACAGAATTCGACCACTACTTCAGTTCGATGACGGAAGATGAATTGGAAGATCTTGGCGTGGGACGACTGTCATGTGCGACCGCTGATCAATTTGCCACGCAGTGGCGCAAACTGTTGCTCTATGAGCGTGAGCCGGACAGAACTGATCCCACCTGGATGCGCCGGGCGCTGCTTTGGGCGACAGTGACGCAGACCGGGCCGCAGAATAACAATGTGACGGAGTGGGCACGCGATCAGTTTCTGAATTACACGAGTGTGGATCACTTTACGATTGGCCGGGGGATGCCGGACAATACAGAAGTTCGCAGTGCGCTGGGCGATGGAGTTGGAGTCTTCTTATGGCTTGGCGGCTGGGGCGGACAAATGAGCGATAATTTTCCGACAACCCTTGCGCCAAACGTCAAACTGCCCGTAGCCATGATGATCAACGAGTGGACAGGACAGTTTGCCTCGGAATACACACTTTCCGAGCAATGGGTGATGGCGGGCAGTGCCGAAGATCCAAAAGGCGGTGTTTGCTGCATCGGTGTTGTTTCGGAACTTCATGCGCCTGAGACCAATACGCTGGGCGGCGGTTTGATTTACAGCCTATGCAACTGGGGAATTGAGAACATCTCCTTGACGATGAGTGCGGCAAAGGTCGACCTGTTTCGTTCGCTCAGCGAATTCAGCAACGAGCCGATTCTGGTCAGCCGGTGGACCAATCTGATCGGTGAACCTTCCATGCGCGTCTGGACGGATGAACCGGCGCGTTTTTCGCTTGAAGCCGATTCCACAATCATGCTCGGTGCGGACCATGTCTTTGTCACCGTGCGAGACTCTGCAACCGGTGAACCCGTTGAAGAGGCACTGGTGGTGCTGTGGAAACAGAATGAGGGTCATAAGCGCGCAGTCACAGATGGCTTGGGCCGCGCTGCTCTGCCTGCGTCTTTTGTGGTTGCGGGAGCTGCAACTATTGCCGTGACGAAGCGAAACTATCAGCCTCTTGTGTGGACTGTTCCCTGCCAAGTCTCTCCAGTGCCGGCACTCGCCCTGTCAGCGAGCTGGATTACAGATTTTGACAATGGGAATGGCGACAGTTTGCTGAATCCCGGCGAGATAGTCGATCTTTACGCTTATGTAAAAAACGTCGGTATGGCCGGCAATGCGACGAATATCGTCGCCCGGTTAACCACACAGAATCCGCACGTCACGTTTGTCGCGAATACTGCAATGTATCCCGATTTGGCGCCGCAGGACTCGGCGCTCGGCTTGGCGCCGTTTCGATTTGGCCTGGATGACGAAGCATACTATGACGAAT
>CAZVXJ010000265.1:0-4504 GCA_964631675.1 uncultured Alphaproteobacteria bacterium | reverse complement strand
TCGGTGAGCTGGAAAGTAAAGGCGAGGAATTCGAGTGTGCGAAACTGATCGACACGCTGCCACAGGTGAAATACTGGATTCGCAACCTGTCAGGCCGCCCGCAAACATCCTTCTGGTTGCCGACTTCAACCGACCGCTTCTATCCTGATTTCGTGGCGTTGTTGCAGGATGGGCGGATCTTCGTCATCGAATATAAAGGCGAGGACAGGGTGAGCACCGACGACACCAAAGAGAAACGCAACATCGGCGAGCTCTGGGCAGCGAAGAGCGAAGGCAAAGGCGTGTTCCTCATCGCCCAGATTAAGGACGAGCAAGGCAGGAATCTGAAGGAGCAGCTTACCCACGCACTCTGAAAACCTCTCCGCTGCGTCACTGGCGGAAACACCTACCTTTCCTTTCCGATTGACCTAACGCTGTATGTAAGAGTACGCTAATGAGCGGAGGGGCATAATGAAAACACCATCCGATACCGTTACGTTCGGTAGCTACATCGCTGATGCCCGCAAGGCTCTCCACATGAGCCAGAAAGAGCTTGCCCAGCGTATTTTGCGTGAAGAAGACGAGCAACCTATTTCTCCTCAGTACCTTAACGATATTGAACGCGACCGCCGGTTCCCTTCATCGGATCACCTGATCGGGCAATTCGCCAAAGTCCTGAAGATTGATGCCGACTATTTGCATTATCTGGCTGGCAAACTTCCTGATGAAATACGTCAGAAGAATCTCTCAAAGGAAGCCGTCAAGGAGGCTTTTATGGCCTTTCGGAAATCACACAAGAAGTAAGGCGAATGCCAAGCTATTTGCGTGACCTCACCGGACGCTTCCCGCAGCGTCCCCATTATTCATCTGAAGAACTCGATGGCGAATGTGAAACTGTCATCACTGATTTTCTCCGAACCCTTCATGGCGAAATCCGCTACCCGATTACCACAGAAGATATTCAAAAACTTATCGAGCGGGATACTGAATATCTCGACGTATATGCTGACCTCTCTTCCTACGGTGAAAACGTCGAAGGTCTGACTGAATTCAAGCCGGGGTGCAAGCCGTGCGTTCTAATCTCAGTTTCGCTCACTGAATCCGATAACATGGAAAACCGCTTCCGCACGACGTTGACCCATGAATATGGGCATGTTTTTTTCCACAATCATCTCTGGCAGATGAAATCGTCGATGCAGGATATTCTCAGCCAGAATCGCAATAGCGATAAAGAAATCTGTAAGCGAGAATCAATGATTGATGCGCCACAAAATGACTGGATGGAATGGCAAGCTGGTTACGCCTGCGGAGCGATGCTGATGCCAAAATCTGCGGTCGTGCAACTTGTGGGGGACTATATGGAGCAGCACGAATTATATGTCACGGTCTCTCTTCAAACTCCTCACGGGCAGAACCTGATCTCCCGCATGACCAAAACCTTTCAGGTTTCAGACGAGGCCGCCCGTGTTCGCCTGCTCAAAATCGGACTCCTGACCGAAACAGCACCCAATCTAACCCTCTTCGGATAAGCCCGCACATTTGAAAGATTCCTGCCGTTTATGTTAAAATATGCACAGTAGCAGATTAGCAGAGTAGCGATAGGCGTTACTTCGCTTCTGCCTTAACCATTGGAGGGTTCTATCATGGCAACTCGACATGAAGTGAAGTGCGTCAACAAAACCGACCGCTATAATGCCCATGAGCGCATCAAAGCCATCGGTGGACAAAATCACGACGGCCGCTACTGGAAGCTGTCACAGGAAGAGGCCATTAAGGGAATCGAGGACGGCAAGTGGAACTTTTACGTCTCCGCTCAAGGCAGACCGGTCGATGTCATCGTTGCCGTCAGCCGATTCGGACACAAGTACATTAAGACTGTCGCCGATGGTGAGCAGCCGAACAATCTACTTTCGCTAATGGAGTGTGTGAGCTAACAGAGGCTCCAACTTAAGAGCGGGCATTTTGCCCGCTCTGGTTTGCCTGAATTGGAAATTCCCGAACTGCCTTTGCCGTGTTCATAATTGGCACAATTTATCCAGAACTCTAGCGAGCAAAAACACCTCGGTACTTATTGTGAGATTAGAACGAACATGATAAATGATATACCACCATTAATTTGAGTCATTAGGAGGCATTCTATGGCAGACACAAAGGTTATTTTCGTCGCGTTCGCAATTGAAGACGAAACGCAAAGAGATTTTCTTAAAGGGCAATCGCTTAACACGAGGTCACCTTTTGAATACATCGATATGTCTGTCAAGGAGGCTTATACCTCGGAATGGAAAGAGAGAGTCCGTACTCGCATTCGACGCTCGCATGGTGTAATCGCACTAGTAAGTAAGAACTCTCCCTCCTCTACTGGGCAAAAGTGGGAGATTTCATGCGCGCGGGAGGAAAAGAAGCCCATTCTTGGCATATGGGCGTATACCAACGACAAGACTTATCTTGAAGGTGTCAACACTGTCGCTTGGGGTTGGGACGCTATCAAAAATTTTATCGATAGTCTCTAAAGATATAAGGCGACATCATGCGTATTGCGCTCATAGTCGGAATTAATCACTACGATCACGGATCTTCCTTATATGGATGTGTTGACGACGCACACGCTGTAAAGGCTGTGCTGGAACGACACGGCGATGGCTCAGTTAACTTTGACTGTAAGATGTTAAGTGGTACTGGTCCAACTGATCGAGTAAACCGGTCTCTTCTTAAAGATAGTGTGAGAGATCTCTTCAAGGCACAGGCGGATATCGTGCTCTTTTACTTCGCTGGTCACGGTCATATTGAAGCAACGGGTGGGTATCTGTTAGCCACAGATTCTAGTCGGGGCGACGAAGGTCTTTCCCTCTCCGAGGTTTTGACCTTGGCGAATGATTCTAAGGCTCGCAATAAGGTAATTATTCTCGACAGTTGCCATTCAGGTATTGCGGGAACTCCTCCGGCACCCGGCAATCTTGCAAGCCTTGCGGAAGGCTTGACCGTTCTCACTGCTTCAACAAAAGAGCAGTATGCAACAGAAAAAAATGGGAGAGGGGTATTTACGACACTACTAGTTGATGCGCTCCACGGAGGCGCAGCTAATCTCACTGGAGACATTACGCCGGGTAGCGTCTATGCCCATGTTGATCAATCGCTTGGTGGGTGGGAGCAACGTCCGGTGTTCAAGACCAATGTGCAACAATTCGTCTCACTGCGAAGAGTTCCTCCACCCATCGCGCTTGATGACCTTCGCAGGATCACAGAGTTCTTTCCCCAGCCCGGCTTTGAATTTCAACTGGATCCTACTTTTGAGCCAGAGATGAAAGGGCGAGATCCGGGAATGCCATTGCCGATTCCAGAGAACACTAGGAAGTTCGCAATCCTTCAGCGATATAACCGTTTAAATCTACTCGTTCCGGTAGACGCACCACACATGTGGAATGCTGCAATGCAGAGCAAGGCTTGTAAGCTCACGGTGCTCGGCGAACATTATCGTCGTCTTGTAGAGAATCACCGCATATAAGGAAGGCACTACTCGTCCTTTTTTAACTACGCTGCATTTCCTCTTGAAAAGATATTTTTTCAAGAGTAACCACCCATCTACCCTCAGGCAGTCAGGCAAAAAACAACTTGTACAAAAACATATATCATGGTATGGTGTTAACCGTATAACCTCACAGCTATGGCGACCGACAATATGACCAGATGGACGGTAATGGTGTCGAAGGACACCGACATTGCGTTACGCAGTTTTCTTGCGCAGCGCGGATTAAAGAAAGGCGATTTGTCCCGTTTCGTTGAAGAAGCGGTGAAGTGGCGCGTCTTCAATGAAACCCTGACGGAAGTCCGCGAGAAGTTCGCTGACCTGCCTCCTGCTGAACTCCAGGCGATGATTGACGAAGCCTGTGTGTCAGTCCGCGCTGAGATGTTTGCGCCAGCCCCTAAACAATCGGGGGCGTAAGTTCGTGCTCGTCGTCATCGATACTAATGTGTTTGTCAGTGCCTTACTGTCTCCTACCTCAGCATCAGCAAATCTGGTGAGTTTGTGGCAGCGTGGTCGGTTTGCACTGCTCTCCACTCCTGAGCAGATTGACGAACTCAATCGGGTCACGCGATACCCAAAAATTCGCCAGCGACTCAATCCAGCATTGGCCGGACGCTTGATTAATGAAATCCGCAATCTTGCTACGCTCGTGATGCCCCCATTGCCTGAGGTGCTGGTGTCTCCAGACCCCTATGATAACTATCTGCTCGCGATGGCTAGTGCCGGTGTCGCGGACTATTTGGTCACCGGGGACAAGCGGGACTTGCTCAGCCTGAAAAAATATGAAGGCACCAAGATCGTGACCGTGAGTTACTTTCTGAATCTGTATGGTGACAAGTCATGACTGCCCCTAATCAGTTAATCGTGACCCAGCTTACCGCCGCGCAGTTCAGAACACTGGCGGCAGTTCCGCCTGAGCATGAATGGTTCGCCAATCTGGGCAACAACGGGACGCGCCGGGTGTATGAACCCGTGATCCGCGACTTTATGCGCTTTACGGGG
>CAZVXJ010000264.1:0-4553 GCA_964631675.1 uncultured Alphaproteobacteria bacterium | reverse complement strand
AACTCCCGTATCTCGTTCCCCAATCTACAAGTTAGCTATTGAAACGGACTTTGTCAAGCTCTGCCCATGTGCGACAATCTCGAAAGATACTGGCATTCTGCAGCTTCAAGCTCGCCCGGTGTGTTTATTCCGCAAACCTCGGAGAATTCGGCAAGCTTGGCCGCTTGAACTTGAAGACCCCGAGCGCACAGAATCCCTATGACATCAGTCAGATAGTACTCACCCTTTTTGTTATTGGGCTGAACCATCCTTAGTGAACTGAAAAGCGCCTGTCGCTCAAAGACATAGACTCCAGAATTGACTTCTTGGATGGACAATTCTCCTGGCATCGCATCCTTGTGCTCGACAATTTTCACCAGTTCCCCCGAAGGCGATCTCACAATGCGTCCGTATCCCGAGGGGTCAGGAGCGCTTGTGCTCAAGACCGTGGCAGCTGCCCCAGTTGACTTATGATACTTAGTTAACTCAATCAGCGTATCTGTACGCAACAAGGGAACATCGCCAGAGAGGACAACGAGGTCACCTTCAAAATCTACGAGCAAACTCTCCGCCATCATTACGGCGTGGCCGGTTCCCATCGGCGGATCCTGAACCGCGAATTCAACAGAGCGGTTGCAAAGCTCCGCTACAACCTTTTCACGCTGGTGACCCACCACGACCACCACTCTATCCGGCGTCAAGCCAAAGGCCGTATCCAAAACGTGGTCAATTAGTGCTTTTCCAGCCAAACGATGCAGTACCTTAGGGATGTCGCTTCCCATCCGGGTACCCTTACCCGCGGCCAAGACAACTACCGCAAGCGCACTCACCTATTACTCACTCTACTGCATTGACAATTAGATAGTTCCATTCGAATAGACCTAACGCACGCTTAGATTGTCAATGAGCCGAACGGAACCAACTCCCACAGCGCCAATCACTCGACACGGTATTTGGACGGTCTCCTGCTCCATAAAGGTGCCTTCATCCACCACGGTCAAGTATTCCCACCTAAAACCAGGCTGCTCTTGCAGTTTCTCGGTCATGCGGTCTTTTATAACCGACCGTTGAGATATGCCCTGAAGGATGGCCGAACGACCTGCCTCCAGTGCTCGATAAAGGACACTGGCGCGTGACCGTTCGTCGACCTTAAGATAGGCATTTCGTGAGGACATGGCAAGACCATCAGATTCCCGAATCGTCTCAGCCTCAATAATCTCGCTTGGGAAATCCAAGTCAGCCACCATTTTCCGTATCAGGTAGAGTTGTTGGGCATCTTTTTGACCAAAAACAGCAACATCAGGTTGAATCAGATTAAAGAACTTTGCCACCACCGTAAGTACGCCTGCGAAATGACCGGGCCTCGCCGCACCCTCGAAGGTATCCGCCACCGGACCCGGATTCACGGACACCTGAGTTGTCTGACGGTAGACGTCAGATACACCAGGGAGAAAAGCCAACTGGACACCCGATCGGTTCAGCAATTCACAGTCCTTCTCAGGAGTGCGTGGATATTTTGCAAAGTCTTCGGCCGGCCCAAATTGAGTAGGATTTACAAAAATGGACACAACCACTGCGTCGCAATGGTCCTTTGCATGCTGGACGAGAGACATGTGCCCCGCATGAAGTGCCCCCATGGTCGGCACAAGTCCGACTTTGGCTCGGCGGGAACGGAGCTCCTTCAGCGCGTTTACAAGTTCTGCCCTGGTACGCGCAACTCGCAACTTATCTCACAAATCGGATTTAGCCCTATCGGCAATGGTTCCTTCGTAACTTTCTGAGACCGAAGGAAACCCACCACTCCGAACATCTTCAACGAACTGCGTGACCGCATCCTTAACGAGCTGCGCGCCCTTGATGTACTGGCGCACGTACTTTGGGTGAAATTTCTCGAGAAATCCAAGTAAATCATAATTCACCAGGATCTGGCCATCACAGTGAGGACCGGAGCCGATTCCAATCGTCGGAATCTGAACGGCAGAGGTAACTTGCTTTGCCAATCCAACCGGCACTTTCTCCAGCACCACTGCAAAACAGCCGGCCGCCTCAAGCGCCTTTGCATCTGAGACAATCCGCTCTGACTCTTCTTTGGACTGACCGCGCAAACCATAACCTCCAAACACATTGATCATCTGCGGTGTCAATCCGAGATGTCCCATGACTGGAATTCCAGCTGCGACCAACCTGTGAATGGTCGGGAGCAAATATCCTGCGCCTTCGAGTTTGACGGCTTGTGCTCCTCCCTCTTTCAGGAATCGAACAGCATTGCGCAGCGTATCCTCTGCCGACACTTGAAAACTCCCAAAAGGCATGTCAGCGACAATCATGACTCTTGATGTGCCTCGTGAAACGCAGCGTGTGAGAAACAGCATCGCGTCCATGGTCATCGGGATGGTTGTCGAGTGCCCTGCGATTACATTACCGGCGCTGTCACCTATTAGCAAGAAATCGACCCCAGCTTCTTCTTCAAGCCCTGCGAAAACGGCATCGTAGGCGGTAAGGCCAACAATTTTTCGACCCTCGCTCTTGCAGCGAATTAACTGTGGCGCGGTGACGCGCGGGAAAGGCAGCGTTTTACTCATCGTCTACTCCATCAACTCACTTTCGGCGATCACTCCACCGGCCAGGACTTCGTCACCCCTGTACAAAACTGCCGACTGCCCCGGCGTCACAGCCCGCGCAGGTGCATGAAAACGAATCAGTGCGCTACCGTGACCTCGTTGAAAGACGGTTGCATCTCGCGCCTCATCACGGTAGCGAATCTTCACTTCGCAGTCAAACTGTTCGTTCACCGGTTCAATGGAAACCCAGTTCATTTCGCGGATTGTCGCTGAACGAAACAGACAGCGTTCGTCATCGTCAACATAAATGCTATTTGACACAGCGTCAATCTTTGTAACATACAACGGGCGTCCTCCGGCGATGCCGAGTCCTTTCCGTTGCCCCACTGTATAATTGCAGATACCAGTATGCATTCCGAGCACTTCACCATCCGGTCCAATTATTTCACCTGGCTGAAGGACCGACAGTTCGTTCGCAAAATTGTCACCCAGGAAACGGCGGTAATCACTGTCAGGAACAAAGCAAATGTCTTGACTCTCTGGTTTGTCCGCGGTCGATAGCCCTAGTTTAGAGGCAATGGACCGGACTTCGTGCTTTGTTAGCTCACCGACAGGAAACAGTGTTCGCGACAGCGCGTCCTGTGATAGTCCCCACAGCGCATAGGATTGATCCTTTTCCCGGTTGCGGGACCTAAAAAGTTTCGTTCGATGGGCGGTACTGATCACCCGCGCATAATGCCCGGTTGCAAGGTAATCACAGCCCATTTTAAGCGCGCGATCAAGCAGAGTCTGCCACTTGACAAAAGTATTGCAGCGCACGCAAGGATTTGGTGTGCGGCCTGCAATATACTCCCCGGCAAAATTTTTTACTACACTCCCATGAAACTCGTCGGAGAGGTTCAGCACATAGTGGCGAAAGCCCATTCGCTCGGCAACAGCGGCTGCGTCTTGAGTCATAGTAATACTGCAACAACCCGATGCGCGATTCAATGCCATCTCTTCGCCCTTCGGATCGCTCCAAAGATGCATCGTCAGACCAACGACATCGTATCCTTGTTCGGCCAGAATAGCAGCCGCAACCGAGCTATCAACTCCCCCGGACATCGCAACAGCAACGACCGAGCTCTTTGGAATGAACAATGCTGAATGATGATCTATGTTTGGAACTGCCATTGAAGTCTAATACCTGCACACGGGAGATTATTTTTCAATAATCGCGTTAACCGAAAGCTTGCCGATCACCTTATCAAGTTCAAGTAAGATTGAGGAACTCGATAACTTTGATTCTATTTTCGTTACCTTTGGATCCGCCCAATCAACAAGCTGGCGTTGGAAACTATTCTTCTCACTGGCCACATCACTTGCATACAACTGCGTGATTTTCTCAAGACGCAATGCCGCAAGCATTTTCGCATGAATCGCAAATTCGCCGATACCGACAACCGCCGTTTGATTAGTGTCAATCGCGAAATGCCGGTGGGCATACTCAAGTGCACAGTCGGCGGCACGCAGTTTTCGCTGCAATTCAGTAGTCCTTGACTTTGCGGATGCATTCAACGGCTGCCCGCAAAGAATCCCGATAACTGCCACATCGTTCGCTCGTGCAAGTCGATTAAGCTGTTCTGTCCACGAAGCTTCGTCGGTCGTGTCAACAAACACGAGGACAAGAGGTACCTTCTTATCTGACGCAGGCAGCCGATAGGGTGCGGCATATCTCTCACCACTCGAACCTGTCAACAACAACTCGTACCGGGCAAAACTTACTCCGCGTCCAAGAAACTTCGCATTGTGTTCCTTGAGGCCGTCCTTGCACCCGGCGATAAACGCTTCATCGATCTTTTCGCTGCGGGGCCAGAGTATGATCGCGAGAGCCGCCGCAACAACAAGTGCCGCCGCAATCCACAACAGTTTCTTAGTCATCTGAACGCGGCAGGCGCGATTGCCCTTTGGCGCTCTACCAAAGCCGGGAGTAACTCTGTCACTCGCTGAATATCGGTCTCGGAGTTGAATCGT
>CAZVXJ010000263.1:0-4557 GCA_964631675.1 uncultured Alphaproteobacteria bacterium | reverse complement strand
CATGCTGCCAAAGATGTCCTTATGGAGGCGGGGAAGCACGACCTTTTCATGGCGTGCGGCGTTTCGAAGTGAAATTTACAGCCTCTTTGCGCTCGTGACGTCGTTCATATGCCTGGACCTGTTTGAGCACGGATTCCGCAATGGCTACTGGCGGCCGGATAAGTTCTGGATCATGACATGGTTGATTGTCGCGTTGGTTTGGGTTGCCGGTCGTTATCTTCGCAAGCATACACACTTACTCGATCCGCGACCTCGAACCGTTTCTGCCTGATGTTTATCATTCGCTGCAAAGAAAATCCCCGACCAATCATGGTCGGGGATTTTGCTGATTAAAAGCCTTGTAGCGCCTAGGTCAGCCCTTGACAACGTCAAGTTTGACTGTCACCATGACGTCGCGATGCAGTTTGATGGTCACATCGAACTCGCCGAGCTGTTTGATTGGTTCTACCAGCTGGATCTTCCTGCGGTCCACCTCAACTCCTCGTTCACGAATCAGCTCGCCAATGTCTTGAGCCGTCACCGAACCGAACATACGATCCTCCTCGCCAACCAGCACGGCCTTGATCAATCGCATGCCGTCCAGTTTTGCCCGAAGGTCGCCAGCCTTGCGGCGTTCTTTCAGATCCGCGAGCTGGAGCATTTTCTTTTCATGTTCGAGGCGCGCCAGACTCGCCTTGGTCGCCGAAAGGGCGATCCCGCGCGGGATCAAGAAATTACGCGCATACCCCGGCTTTACTGTAACCAGGTCGCCAACGTGGCCAAGACTTTCGAACTCTTTTCGCAGGATAACTTGCATCGCTTATGTCCGCTACCTTAAATTAGATTTTGATGCCACGATAACCGAATCCAAATCCGTCATCGGGTTTTCCATGATGTTCCGCATGATCGTCATCCGGAGGAGGAATTTCACTCAGGTCGTAGTTCCCATGATGATCAGAATGTTCATAAACACCTGTGTCATCGTGATGAGCTTCTCGTTTGTTCAAGAATTGAATTCGACGGGCCTTAATCTCAATCGTGTTCCGATTAAAACCGTCTTCAGTTTTCCAGCTCCGGCTCTGCAGTTCCCCCTCGACCAGCACCGCACTGCCCTTCCGCAAGTTCTCGTAGCAACTTTCCGCCAGCTTGTACCAGGCTACGATCCCGATAAAGCAAACATCCTCCTTGATCTGCCCGCTGTTGTCCTTAAACTTCCGATTTGAGGCAATCGTAAAGTTCGCTACAGGCACATGACTCATCGTCGAACGAAACTGCGGGTCCTTGATTAGATTCCCCGCGATTAGGACAGTGTTAATGTCCGGCATCCGCAAGTCGGCCATAAAAAAGCCTCCCGATTCTTAAACGGTTAACCGACCGTATCTGCACGTATCACATACTTCGCGGCCTGTTTGCAGGTTTGGCAGACCGCTACACAGAACTTAAGTTATTCGGTGGTTTCGGACTCGGCTTCTTCGACTGGAAGCTCGGCATCATCCACCAATGCTCCAGCGGCCACCTCAAGCTCGATCACATCGGTCGGCGGAGGCGGTACGACAACAGCCACAGTCCCAAGCGTCTTCACGGACTCTTCGTCAACTTCGGGGACCCGCTCGCCAGCGACCTCCGTGATAAGGTGGCGAATGATCGCAGTGTTCATACGCGCCTGGCGGTCGAACTCTGCAACCATACCCGGCGCATGATCGAAAATGCACATCACATAATATCCGTACTGTCTGCCGCGAATTTCGTACGCAAGGCGGCGCTTACCCCACCGCTCCCACTTTCTTGCCAAGCCGCCCTTCGAAATCAGGGCCTGCAGCTTGCGCAAGTCGGCATCCAGCTGCTCAATTTCATGAGCAGGGTCGAACACAAGCACCATTTCATACGTTTTCGTCACGTCTCTTACTCCCTTCGGTCCCCTCGGCCGGCGACGGTTTAGCGCCGGCAGGAATATCACCGCTGTCTGTTTTTGATTTGACCGTATTGTATTTATTCATCGCGACTTGCAATCCATCGCGAATGTAACTCTCGACTGCATCGGCTGCAACTGTAATGGCCTCCGCCATAGTCTTCTTCTCGCTGCCGCTGAATTTGCGAAGAACGTGGCTCGCAACATCCGCTCCCGGGTGACCGCCACCGACTCCTATTCGAAGTCGCGCGAATTCATCCGTTCCCAGTTCGCGAATGATACTCTCCAGTCCCTTCTGTCCTCCTGCTCCGCCTTGCTTGCGAAACCGCAGAAATCCCGGCGGAATATTGACATCATCGCAAATCGCCAGCAGATCTGCAGGAAACCATCGATAGTATCGGAGCGCCGCCTGCACAGGACCGCCTGAGCGATTCATGTATGACTGAGGCTTTAGCAGCACAACCTTGGATGAACCCCCAAATGAAGCTTCATGCGCCTGACCCGAAGCGCTGCGTTTGAACGCGACTCCGGATCTGCGTGCGAGCTCGTCTAAGACAGCAAAACCAATATTGTGCGGAGTCTGTTCGTACTCCAACCCGGGATTACCAAGCCCAGCAATAAGCGGCATGGAAAAGATCGGTTCGACAAGTATCCGCGACCAGTCTCGCGGCTACCTCTCTACTTCTTCTTCTTATCTTTGTCTTTGTCGTCTTTGGCAGCTGCCTCGGCGGCAGGCTTCTTCTCACGAATGACCTCTGGCTCTGCAGTGGTTGCCACAGCCGCTCCGGGCACTGGCTCCGCCTGCTGACGCAGCGGCACAACATGAATCACCGCCGCATGGGGATCGCCATGAACCGTTACGCCCGGAATCTTGATATCTTCAATTCTGCGGGCCATATGCAAGTTCAGGTCCGTCACGTCGATATCTATGTGCGACGGCATATCGGCAGGAAGACACTCGATTTCCAACTCACGCAACACGACTTCGAGCAACCCGCCCTCTTTGGTGCCCGCAGCAATTCCCACTGCGTGTACCGGAACGTGTGCCTTGACCTTTTGACCCGCGACAAATCCCATCAGGTCAATGTGCAATACACTGCGGCGCACCGGATGGCGCTGAACTTCGCGAATCAAGCATTGAAGCGTCTCACCGGCAAAATCGACATTCAGAATAGCGAATTCCTTGCGAACAAGCAATTCCAACTCATGTGCGTCAAACTGCAGCTTGCGATTCACACCATCGCGGTTGTAGAATACTCCGGGTACTTTGCCCATCCGGCGTAGTGCCCTGGGCGTTGTCTTCTCATTGCGCGGTTCAGCGCTTAAACGTGTCTCTGCCATGTCAGTTTATGAAATGAATAGTCAATGTTCGATGTTAGTATAAAACTCATCCCCGTCCTACATCACCATTGCCGCCTCAACGTCGTTTTCACAAAGCAACGATGCATTTGAGGTTGTGATTGGATTGTCCAGAAACAAGTGGCTGATCGATTCTTCCAAGTGAATTCGCTTGATAGCCTCAGCGAACAGCCGGGCAGTTGAAATCTTGCGAATCTTTTTGAAGAGAAACTCCTTCGGCGCGGGAAGAGTATCCGTTACCCACATCCTGCTCACCTCGGAAGCCTCAATCCGGTCAACCGCTTTGCCCGATAGCACGCCGTGAGTAATGGCCGCATAAATCTCACGGCCGCCGTGTTGACGAAGCATGTTCACTGTTGCGACAAACGTACCGCCTGTGTCCACGATGTCGTCAACGATGAGGCAGTTCTTTCCGTGAACCTCACCGATCAAATTCAATGCAACTGCCTGATTCGGGGATGTACGCAGCTTGTCAACGATAACAAACTCAGTCTTCAGGTAGTTCGCGTAAAACCGGGCCAGTTTGGTTGACCCTACATCCGGCGCCACGATGACCAAATCGTCAATTGGATTTCTAATCAGCAGTTCAACAAAGAGCCGCGAAGACATCAGGTGGTCGAAGGGGATATTGAAGAATCCCTGAATCTGGGGCGCATGCAGATCCATCGTCAGAATCCTCTGAGCACCGGCCGATTCGAGTAAGTCCGCCACCAACCGGGAAGTAATCGCTACTCGCGGCGCATCTTTGCGGTCCTGACGGGCGTAGCCATAATATGGGAGAACCGCTGTGATACGACGGGCCGAAGCACGCTTTGCAGCGTCAATCATGATCAGCAGTTCCATCAAATTGTCAGCCGGAGGGCACGTAGGCTGCACGAGAAACACATCGTGACCACGGATGTTCTCCTCGAACTGCACTCCGATCTCGCCGTCGGAAAATCTGGAAATCGCAGCTTGCCCCAGAGGCTGGCCGAGCTCGCGCGCAATGGCTAATCCCAGGCCATGATGGGCAGTACCCGAAAATACAGTGAGCGGTTGGGAGTTAGTCACGCACTCTGGTAATTTGAGGATTCATACATGCGCTCGCTCACGCAAAAGCCCGTGATACGCCGTAGCTGGGGCGGAAGGACTCGAACCTCCGAATGCCAGGACCAAAACCTGGTGCCTTACCAGCTTGGCGACGCCCCATCAATGAGTAAAAACGCAGTGGGCTCTGCTCAGTCAAAATCCGAATGTCCGACGGTTCGAGCCGCACCCTCGGGCAGAGCAGCGAGTCGCCGGTATTCGTCAAGGATTGTCGTTTCGAGATG
>CAZVXJ010000262.1:0-4576 GCA_964631675.1 uncultured Alphaproteobacteria bacterium | reverse complement strand
GCTCGCGGCCGCCAGATAGAGAGCAAAGTGCAGCCGCGGCTCATGAAAACTGGGGCGCAGAACTTCATGCTGAATGTGCCCCAACCCTTTTGTGAATCCAAAAAGTTGAATGAACTTAGTATTCCACGGATTTCTCCACCACGGTCCTGCGTTGCGAATACTTGGCACGGGATAAAAATCGCAAATGAGCTGGAGCGTGGCCGCATTGTAAAGGTTTGTGAGGAAACAAATCTTTTCCGCTCGCGTCCACTGGCTGTACTCATCAAAACTCACTCGGCCGCACGCGGCCATGAACTGGTCAAGCTCCTGGCGATCTTTTTGGAGTTCGCCGAACTGCGCCGCCCCATTAGCGACGAACTTTGTCAGTACTCCCGAGTATGTGGAATAGGTGTGGTCAAATGCAAAGGCACTGTTTGGCACACCCTGGCAGAGGATTGCGACCAGAAAAATAAAACAACGGTAGCCCCGGACTCGGGTATTGCACATCTGTGCCAAATCCCTTATATTAGCCCATGAAATATAGCGAACTTACGGCCAAACCGCAATGCATTCGGCGGAGCGCCCCTATCCAAAGGTGAAAAACTGAGCTCTCAGACAAAGAACCATCTTCTCGTGATTGGCGGCGGCGTGGCGGGCGTCAGTGCGGCACTCGGCGCGGCGGGAATCGGCGCGCGCGTGGTACTGGTGAATCCAAGTGGAGATGGCGGCGGTCAAAGACTGCTTCACCACTACCTGGTCGTGCTGAATGAAATCTCGCGTGCTGCGTCGGTAATGTCCGAATTTTCTTCGCAAGGTATCGTCGATCCAGTGCGAGCGAGCCTGAACTTTGCAGAGCTGCACAAAGAGGCCGTCCGGCGACGAGACCATGAACTTGCCCAGAGCGTGGTCGCCCCGCTGGCCGCACTCGGGGTCGAATCCTTGAATGGACACGGCGAATTCAATTCGGAATCGTCCGTCCTGGTGAATGGGAATTCTGTCGCGTTTTCGCGCGCGATCATCGCAACGGGTCGTAGCCAGGTGAAGCCCGCTATTCCGGGTGCCGAGAATGCGAGTGTCCTGACGCCTCAGATGCTGCCGTTTTTGAGTGAAATGCCGAAACGAATTGCCGTCATCGGGAGCGGCGGAATGGCATGCGAAATTGCGCAAATCTATTGCCGGCTCGGTAGTAAGGTGACTGTCTGGTCAGATGCCGCGCTTATGATGCCGGAGTTGGGCGTGGATGCTTCGTCGTTTGTTTGCGGGAAACTCGCAAAAGAAGATGTCGTCTTTCACTTGGGGAGCACCGGTCTTCGTATTGATCCGAAGTCGGTGGAAGTTATGGTCAGCGGTTCATCGGGAGGAGAGCTTTTATCTGAGTCGTTTGATAAAGTCATCTCGGTGTCGCCGGGGGTTCCCAATCTCCAAGATTTGCATGTCGAACGAGCTGGCATTGAACTTTCTGGAGAAAGGCTCGACCTTAACGACTTCCTGATGACGACTAACCGGCGAGTTTTCGCCGCAGGGTCGGTGTGTCAGACGAATTTCTCGATACATGCCGCGGAGGCGACAGCGCGGGTTGCGATTTCTAATGCCATGCTGTTGGGCCGGACACGCCTGTCGGAATTGGTCATGCCCCGGCTGGTGATGACGGATCCGGAAATAGCGGAAATCGGAGTGACGACAACAGAAGCCGAGCAGCGCGGTCTAAAAATGATGACGATACCGCTGGGGACACAAGGTGCCGCGGGATTTGTCAAACTGCTTCACGACCGGCATGGTGCCATTCGCGGGGCAACTGTGGTTGCACCGGGCGCGCGCGAAACGGCAGGCGAATTCGCGGTGCTCATTGGGCGGAAAGTAAAACTCAGCTCCGTTGCCGGTGACATCCATGCGATACCATCGGTATCGGATGCTATTCGACGGGCCGGAGAAGTTTATCGCCGCAGTTTGCTCACGCCGTTTATAGCATCGCTCATCAAGCGACTGATCAATTCACGGAAGTGAACATGCCAAACAGCAGAATGAGGAAACGGGCACCGAAGGTGCCCGTTTCTATGATTAGTTCTCTTGAGGTCATAATTCTCCGTCGTCGTCGTCGTGATCTCCACCTCCGCCGCCTCCGCTGCTTCCCCCGCCGCCTCCGCCACCCCCACCTCCGCTGCCAAATCCGGTTGTGTAGCCTTCTTCCTCGCGTTTCTTGGCCGCGATTTTTTTCTTGAGGCAGTTAAAGCACAGTCGTTCCACTGAAAGCCAACCATACATTCCGCCGCAACTATCACACTTTTGTTGTCTGCGATCGTTTCGGTTAGGTTTGGGCTTTGGCGGTGCAGCTGGTCTCGCTGGGGGAGTCTCGATCAGATCAGGATCCAATAGATCAATCGGCACATCGAGCGGATCGAGTTCGATCGCATCGGGAATGATCACGTCCTCGTCGAGCACGGCATCTTCGTCGAATTCGTCCAGAAAATCCTCTTCTTCATCGAACTCGGTACCCGGCCGTGTCTTGGAACGCGGCTTGACCGAATCGGCAAAAAAATCATCTTCCTCAACGGCTTTGACGTCAAACTGCTCTTCCTCAGAGGAGTCCGTTAGTTCTTCGCTGACCATGGGTGCGCGCTTTACGGGCGCGACCGGTTCCGCTGTATCTTGCTTTTTGCTCCGTCCTGCCGTGCTTTTTTTCGCCTTTATCTCTTCGGGTTTCGCAACCGGCTCGCGGGTTTTTGCCGGAGCTTTTGCTTTCCCGTTTGATGCGGCGGTGGTCGGAGCGACTTTCTTTACTTTATCTTCGGCTTTTGCTGCCGTTTTTTTCACAGGCTGTTTCACCAATGGTTTCTTGCGCGGGGCAGACTGCACTTTTTGTGCCGACTTTGCGGCTTTCTTGGCAGGCTCGGGACGGGCTGTTTTTTTGACAGGCTTCGCCTTGGCCGGTGCTTTGGTCGCGGTTTTCTTGGCCGGCGGCTTCGCTGACTTTCTCGTCACCTTGGCCACGGGCTTCGTCTTCTTCTTCGAACGGGTTGCACGGGGATTACGTCCTTGGCTGGTTGCCATACGGGACTCCTTGTGCTTAAGGGGATTATGGTTGCAGCCGAATCGACAGTGTCGAGTCAGCCCGATAAAAGCGCACTAATATATTAGACACTTCTATGGCGAGTCAAGTCGCAAGCACCACGCGGCTGCTGCAGGAATGTCCCGTCAAAACAGAACTAAAGAATTAAATACCAAATATTTATATCATAATTTTGCAATAGTTCAATGCATGCAGCTAATTGAAATGTGCGAAAACTGAACGCTATGCCTCTCTTTAGGAACCGACAACCGGTCTTTAAGCCTTGCATTTTTCATGGATTTGGCCTAAATTCAGTCCATGCGAAGTCGAATTTGCTGGCTGGCTCACAGCCTATTCTGGCTGCTGCTGACCTGCACGGCTTCATGTTCTCAATCCGGGCATGCACCCGGGCCGTACAAGCCGATGGAGTTCCAGGTGGAGAACGGCTTGCTCGGTCCCCACGTGCAAATTGCGGCGCTCGACTTGCAGGTGCCAGCAGGTTGGAACTCGGCGGATTCATTGACACTTGCCACCGTTCGCTCCTCGCTCGCCGGAGACACCAGCCGCTTTCGCTTTAGCGTGGCCGGACTGCATCTGGATCCGGGCACGGGTTCGATGCTGCTGCTGAAGGGGTTCAACTCCGATGGCGGAAAATCGTTCCCCGAGTGGGCGCGTGAATACATTGCGTCGTTTCGTGCGGCGCGGCCCGGTGTGGATGTGCGCGATGAGTGGATGCTGGTTCGCGATCTGCCTGTCGTGCAGCTGTTTGCTTCGGATTCGCTGCGCGTGCATTTTTCGTTTTTGTGCGATGTGCCGGGAATTGCCGGCCTCGATTATGTCGTACCAAAGTCCGCATGGGAATCGCAGGTGCGCGCGGTAGAGTCTTCCATCGGCAGCGCGCGGCGGATGGAAACAAAATAACACCATACAGTTTTTCTCACACAACATTTTTTCACAAGGAGTCGGTGATGGTCAGAAAAGTACTTGCTGTTTTGCTGATTGCCGCGATGTGTTTTGCGGCGACGGGCTGCTACACCTTCAATCATCAGGTGGGCAAGGGTCCGCAGAAGGGAATCTCAACAGAGAAAAAGCAGTGGTTTATTCTGTGGGGTCTGGTGCCGCTGACCGAAGTGGACTCGCAGGCGATGGCGGGCGGAGCGGAAGACTACACGGTTCAGACGCAGCAGAGCGTGGTGGACGTGGTGATTGGCCTTATTACGGGCTGGGCAACCATCTATCCGCAGACGGTAAAAGTCACGAAGTAGTGCCGCACTGCGTGCGCGCTTTTTCGCCGTTGTCGGTCTTCAGACCGGCAACGGCGAGTTGTTCGTCGCGGGTCTTCTGACCCGCGATGGTTCGCAGAAAATGAGAACGACCGGGCTGAAGAGTCCGGTCGTTTTTTTTTCTTTCCGCCGAGGCACGTGTCCTCACGTGCCCGGAATCTTCTACAGGTCATCGGTTCCTCGGGGCATGTGAAGACACATGCCGCCGCGGGAAGAATCACTGCTAAGCGACACCAATTGCGGGGCATGTGCAGACACATGCCGCCGC
>CAZVXJ010000261.1:0-4586 GCA_964631675.1 uncultured Alphaproteobacteria bacterium | reverse complement strand
CGAGTATACGGTCAGTCCAAGTGCCTTTTTAATAACACCGATCTGGCCATTGTGATAGGCATCATGCTGTATCGCTCCCCAGATGCGCTTCGAGTGTGTGAGCCCGCCGCCTGCCGGAATCTGCTCGTCCAGTATTGTGTCGTCAACTTTTTCAACCGCTTTGACAAGCTTGTGATGCTCATCGATCATGATCTGTTTGGCGGCTTCCCATGCCCGTTCACTTGTGTCGGTAACTTGCGGCCAGTCTTCTTCGGGTGTGGGCTGGTGAACATCGCCCTCAAGTCTAAGCCTGGGAACACCCTTCCAAACGGCCATGTGCAGGACAATCTCCCAGATTGAATGCGCACCCGGCACCGGATGCGCGGCCGCCTCGGCAGCTGTGACACCCTTCAGCATCTCGAGCACAGAGTGACTGGCCCAGTTGTCGGCTTCAAAGGCATAGCGCAGATTTTCCAGTATGCGGTCGCGTTCTTTCATGCTGGTTAAGGGTTAGTTTCCGAAGAGTCCCCTCAGAGCACCCAGTCCCTGACTCAGCGTTTGGTCGTCCGGAACTTTGCCGTCGGGAGTAAGTTTGTCGACGAGCTGGGGCAGAATACTGGAAAGTTGAGCAGAAATGTCATTGGATGACAAACCCAGCGATGAGGAGAGTCCGCTAATCTGATCGCCCATTGCGTGGTTGATCTGGTCAGGAGAAATGGGCTTGTTTTCGCCGGTGGAAACCCACGAGGAAGCGAGATCCCCGAGGCCTTTGTTCTGGAACAAATTCACGAGTCCGGACAAGCCGCCCAGTCCGCCTTGCCCTGAAGTGTTTGCGTTTCCGCCCAGCATAGCAAGGACTTGCTGTATAAGCTGAGCGCTATTCGCGCCGGACGAGCCGGTGGTTCCGCCGGCCAAATTTGTGATAGTATCAAGCAATGACATGGATTTCCCTGGTTTGGAATTCAACCCGCAGCAACCGTCCTACCGCGGTTCAGTTGTTAAAATGTCTTGATGTCTCCGCACGAGTTTGTCCTGCAAACGCGCAAGCACGATTCCCAAACATGCCGCCAGAACCAAAGTTATGGCAATGACCACGATGCGAGTTCGGCGCCGTGCTCCTGGGAGACTCAAGGTCTATTTGTGTTGCTTTGTCTTGTGCGGCTTTGGGTGCTTGGATTCGTGAACCAGCGCGATAAATTTGCTCCACGTCATCGTTTTCACTGGAGTTTTCGAGTGACCGTCGAACCAGCGCAGACCCCCGCGGCCCACCTTGAGCTGACCAATCAGATGCGTACCGCGGTAGACATGAAAATCAGCGGGAGTCGTTCCGAGATCGTGCTCGGGAATATCGAAAGTTACTTTGTGCGGCATTGGAATTGGGTTGTAATTTTCTTGTTGTCGTCGATGCTCCGTTGGCGTCTACTTGCACGATTACCTATAGTGTTCAGATATTTCTGATCGAGTATTCGTGCGGTCAATTGGAATGTAGACCGGGCAACCGGCTGGTCAGTCGTCGATTTGTGCCCGCTGGAGCCTGCCGGAATAGTCCACGTAGAGTGTCTTGGTCTCTGAATAGAATTCGTAGGCTTCCCAACCCCCTTCACGGTGGCCATTGCCTGTCGATTTCATTCCGCCGAATGGCATATGGGCTTCCGCTCCGATGGTAGCCGCATTCACATACGTGATACCGGTTTCGATATCGCGAAACGCCCGATAAGCGTTGTCAATGTCCTTGGTGAAGATCGCACTGGAGAGGCCGTACTCGATGTCGTTGCAGATCTTGATCGCGTCATCGAAGTTCTTGGCCTTGAGTACAGACACCACCGGGCCGAAAATTTCCTCTTGCGCAATTCTCATTTTGGGCTTGCACTCGGTGAATATGGTTGGCTCGTGGAACCAGCCGTTGGCATATTCTGTTCGCGTGAGTGCCTTGCCGCCGTATGCGCAATTTGCTCCTTCCTTCTTACCGATCTCGACATACTGCATGACGGTTTTGCGCTGGCTTTCGGACACGCACGGTCCCATGGTTACGCCATTATCATTGCCGTAGCCAATCTTCAATTTCTTCGCGGCCTTGATAAACATATCGACGAATTCATCATGGACTCCCTCCTCGACAATCACGCGCGAAGCCGCAGTGCAGCGTTGTCCGGTCGTACCGAATCCGCCCCAGATTGCGCAGTCTACCGCATGCTCGAGGTCCGCGTCATTCATCACGATTTGAGCGTTCTTGCCGCCAAGCTCCATGGAAACGCGTTTCAACATTCCACTGGCATTCTTGCCAATGACACGACCCACGGCGGATGAACCTGTGAATGAAATGACCGGCACATCGGGGTGGGTCACCATGTGCGCCCCGACCTGCGAACCGGAGCCATGCACGATATTGATGACCTCCGGCGGAAATCCGGCATCGAGAATGGCTTCCACGAGGTTATGGGCCGAAAGCGGAGTAATTTCCGCGGGCTTGAAGACAACCGTGTTGCCGCACATCAGCGCGGGGAAAATCTTCCATGTTGGAATGGCCATCGGGAAATTCCACGGAGTGATCAACCCGCATACACCAATTGGGAAACGAACGGTCATGTTGAACTTGTTGGGAAGCTCCGATGGCACTGTTTTTCCGAACAAACGAAATCCTTCGCCGACGGCATACATGGCGGTATCAATTCCCTCCTGCACGTCGCCGCGGGTTTCGAAAATCGGCTTGCCCATCTCGCGCGTCATTTGCCAGGCATACTGCTCTTTGCGCTCCGTCAGAATGTCCACCAATTTGTAGAACATCTTGGCCTTATGCGGAGCGGGCACCAATCGCCAGGTCTTAAAGAACTTCTGCGCAGACTTGACGGCCTTATCTACATCTTCCTTCGGGCTGTGAGGAAAGGTGCCGATCAGGTCCTCACTGTTGGCTGGATTTCGGTTCTCGATAAAATCACCGTTCGAAGGATCGCACCACTGGCCGGCGATAAAATTCTGGTATTTCTTCGTATCGTGCTTGAACGGATAGGTTTGTTGTACTTTACCGTTCGTCTTCGTCTTGCTATCCGATTTGGCTGCTGGTCGTTTGGTAATGGTCGTTGCCATCAAAAAATCTCCTGGCGGAAAAATGAGAAAAGAAATTATGGAATGACTTGCTATAGCTGAAGCGTCAAATTTGCTCTGGAAATTCGGTATTCCCAGCGATAGCACCACAAGATACGAAAAATGGGGTTGATATTCAACCCCATCGACTATAGTTAACTATTTGTTTTATTTGTGATTATGTAACGTCGGCCCGGACCAAGCCGTTTCGCCTCGTGTCAGAAGCGCCGTCGGTCTTTGTGGTGTGCATTGGCGTTACCACGGGTTTCGGCATTAACCCACAATCATGGGTTTTACAATTCCATGACACTCAAAAGCAGAGAATTAGTTATATTAACTTTTGTTCGTGACCCATACTGCGGCCCGTTTGGTACGCGGTTAACATAGGATTTTACAAAAACTTAACGTGTAATCGAGGAGGTTTAGCTGTGAGAAGACTGTTGCAGATTGGTCTTTCGCTATTCGCCGTGGCAATGATGTTTGTGGCGTGTTCGGAAGATGACGACAATTCCGATCCGCCGGTGACGGGAGTGCTTACCGGCAACGTGATTTTTCACGGCGAGTGGCCGGATTCCGGAACGGTACAATTGTCCATTTTTGACAACTGGAGTACATCGCCATGCTCTTGGTGTGCAACTGCGCCCGGTGGCCCTCCCGCGTATTACACGCCTTCGGCTTATTTTACCGATCCCGATACTTCGAACGGAGCAGGACCTGATACCATACCGTTCGCGATTGAGGGAATCAGTTTAGGATCGTATGCCTGTGTGGCAGCCGGCTGGCGGTCACCAACTCCCGGCGACATTGCATGCGATGAGCCGGTGATTGGAATTTTCGGTGCCGAATGGGGAACGACTGATTCCATTCCCGAAGCAGTCAGCTTCACGAATAGCTCACCGACTCAGACGGTGAATATTCAGGCAACATTTGACCGGCTGCCGATTCCCGGCTGTGGCGATCGCGGTAGAATTGAAGGCAGCCTCCACTTAAACGGAGCCTATCCCCCAGAGGGATTGTTGGTCATGCTGACGACCTTTCCGGTAGCCGGGTTTGGCCCGAACGCATGGTTCCCGATTATGGGCCAGCCAAGTGATTATTACATCATGTCGAGCGCTGCGGACACGAATTTCAGGTTCACGCCGCCGTTCGGAAACTACTATCTCTCAGTCTGGAACAACGCCGGGCAACAGAGTTCCCGCTGGTTTGGAAGTTTTGGTATTGATGCACAGGTACGCCAGACAGATCCGGTTGCAACGGATGCGCGACCGAATGGACTTGTTCTGGATTCGACATCCGTACTGCATAGCGGACTTGCTCTCAACGCATTTGCTCCGGCTCCGCATTGGATCGCCGGAAGCGTGACGTTCAACGGAACTCGCCCGGCGGAAGGACTGTTGGTCATGGTGACAAGCACACCCGTTTCACCGGAAATGCCGCCACAGGGGCAGCCCTTCGGTTATTTCGTCATTACCTCCGAAACGGAAACACTGTATGCCATCAGCGGCATGCCGGCCGGCACATGGTTC
>CAZVXJ010000260.1:0-4627 GCA_964631675.1 uncultured Alphaproteobacteria bacterium | reverse complement strand
GAATTCGGATCACGGAACTGCGAGCGGTAGCACTGCGAGGCCTCTGTCCGCTTCTGGTAAAACTCGGAAACATCGATGACTACATTGCAGTCGGCCATCCAACTGGCCGGCCAATACAAGATTCGCTTGACCACGTGCGACTCGCCGTCCGCGTCAAAATTCGCAGCACCGGCCAGAAATGCGGCGTTCTTCACAATCTGCGCCGTGCCTTCGTGATCCGGATGCCGGTCGTACATATACTGTGTAAAAATCAATTTTGGCTTATGCCGGCGAATGCACTCCACCACCGCGCGCCGTCGCTCCTGCGTGTCCTGAATGTGCATGTCCCCCAAATCCAAGTTCTCTCGAAAATCAGCGCCCAGAACTTTCAACGCATCCGCAGCTTCCTTCGCGCGAATCTCCGGTGTGCCGCGCGTGCCGCGTTCGCCGCGTGTCATGTCTACGAGCCCCACGGAATAGCCTTGTGCCTTCAACCGCAGCAAGGTTCCGCCGCAGCAAAGTTCAATGTCATCCGGATGCGCGCCGATGGCGAGCACGTCTACCTGCTGATGATTCATCGGAAATTTCATATCGAACTTTGAACTTAGTCCTTTGACCTTTGTTCCTACCTCACCGCCGTCACATGATAGATAAATTTTGCAGGCCGAGATCCAAACAACGGATCCGTCCATGTCGTGTCCGTAACTCCGCTGGCCAGTAAACTCCCCACCGAGTCCGGATGAGTCGCGCCATAAACATTGTAGCTCAGTGCCGATGCAACCGCCCACCATCGTATCACGGAACCGTTCGGCCGAATGACCAGCCCGGCTGGCGCGGGAACGGTTGCAGTCGGAAGCGGAATCTTCCACATCGAGCGGCCATGCGTACCCGCCACCAAATAGCGCGGCGCGCCGGTTGTAACCTGCAAATCGAAAACACTGCTCAAAGGCAAGCCGTCTCCAAGTACCGACCAGGTCGTTCCCCAGTCCGCAGAGAAGTACACCCCGAAATCCGTTCCTGCATAGAGATAGGAAGGCTGATCTGGATCAATCAGGATATCATTCACCGGAGCTTCCGGCAAGTTCGAGCTGATGTCCTGCCAGATCGTTCCGTAATCTGAACTGCGAAACAGGTGCGGCATGTAATCCATCCACTTGTAGCCGGAAAAAGCGGCGTAGACCACATTCGCCGAATCGTAGTGCGCTGTCACTCTCGTGCACCACCTTTGCGGCAATCCTGCATTGACGAGCTGCCAGTTTGCTCCTCCATTCTGGGTTCTCCAGACGCGAGCGTCGTCGGTTCCGGCGTAGACAACCTGTGAATCGGCAGCCGAGACTGAGAGTGTCGTGATTGTACCGAAGATCAAATTGCCTGGACCGGGACCGCCCGTCAAGTCTGGAGATATGGACGTCCAGTCATTTCCGCCCGTCGTTGTTTTCCAGACAGTGGTCGTACCGCAATAGAGCACGTCCGGATTGGTCGGCGACATCACGAACGGCATCATCCAGTTAATGCGGTCGTTATCAAAGTTGGAGGCAATGTAATCGAATGTTTGCCCACCATCTGTGGACTTGCCGAGGCCGCCATACTGATACTCCGCGAAGATCACATCACTATCCCGCGGATCCACCAGACAATAGAACCCATCCCCGCCATACAACACTTCCCAATCATCCGTGTTGCCTGTGAAAGTGCAAGGCGTGCTGTTGTCCTGTGTTCCTCCAAACAGTCGCTGCGGCAATTGCGGATCGCTTGTGATGGCGTAGAATTGAGTAATGGGCAGATCACTCGCATGCGTGGAGTTTGCACCACTGTTCGTTGAAACATTGATGCCGCCGTCATGCCCGGTAATCATCCTTGTTGGGTCCGAGGGTTTGATCCATAGCGCATGATGATCCACATGTGCATCTGAAAAGATCGCAGACCACGCGCCTCCGCTGTTCGTGCTCCGGTACATGTTCACGCCCTGAACAATCACCGTATTCTGCTGCGTCGGATGAGCCCAGATTTGTCCGAAATACCAGCCAAAATTGCTGTACAACCCATTCCCCGGGCCGCTCGTCTGCGTCCAGCTGTTCCCGGCATTGTCACTCCGGTAGATGCCGAGCAGATTTCCCGGATGGTTGGCATATACAAGATAGAGACGATTTGGATTGACCGGCGATACCGCAATTCCGCCCCGGCCCACAATGTTTGTTTGAGGTAGCCCGGTTGTCAGTTCTGACCAAGTGTCTCCTCCATTCACACTCCGCCACACACCGCTTGAAAATCCGCCTACGCTCCGGTACGTTGTAGTACGAATGCGCTCCCACAAGACGGCATAAACGGTGTCCGCGTTATTCGGATTCACTGCCACATCAATGCCCGCTGTCGAGTCGGTGAGAAAGAGCACGCGGCTCCACGTATCTCCGCCGTCCAAAGTGCGATAGATACCACGCTCAGGATTGGTACCGAATAGCTCACCCGCTGCCGCCACAAACACCCGGTCAGAATTCTCAGGATCAACCGCTATCTCTCCGATATGCACAACTTCTTCCAGACCTTTGTGTGCCCAGTTGCGCCCGCCATCGGAAGAGAAATAAACACCCTTCCCGCCGTAGCTGTCTCCTGAAGTATTGGCTTCGCCTGTTCCCAGCCAGATCCAAGTCGGATGCTGCGGGTCAATGGCCAATGCACCTGTCGATAGTGCGAAGTCATCATTAAAAACATTCGTATATGAGAGCCCGCCGTCCGTAGATTTGAACACGCCGCCCAGCGCCGCTCCGGCATAAACAGTATCCGGTGCCGATGGATGAACGGCCAAAGCCGTGATGCGTCCACCTACATTGGTCGGGCCTGCAAAAATCCAGTCTTCATCCAGCGATGGACGCGAATCACGGCGCATCTCCATCGCCTGTGTTCTGGCTTGCTCAACGGCATCTCGGTTCAGTCTTTCTTGCGGCCATGTTCGTTGGAGCATGAACCACTCCGACGGAGTTTTTCGCCGTGCCTCACTCCAGCCGGACTTGTCCGGCCGCCAAGAAGGTTCATGTCGACGTCCGCCGAGCACCACCATAGCAACCAGCAAAAACGTCAATCCGGCGAGCATCAAACTTTTTCGCAGATTTCTCACCCTGTTCATCATGCTTTATCCTTCGAGTGTCATCACCCAGTGCCGCATCGGTTCCAGCGGAATCTCATCAAGTTCTCTGAGCAGCCCTTCAACTCCGAATCGGGCAAGATAGTAGCCGGTACACCAAACCCGTTCCGCATAATTGCCGTGCGGCTTCACAACTTGCAGAGCGCGGTCGAGTCTCTGCAAGGCTGTCGCGTGCCTCTGCTTCACACCCTTTTCTGTTTTCTCCCGCAGCGACTCGAGCGGCATCAGCGATTTTCCAGCACTCGAGGTGACGAGCCCCTCCAGTGTCGCGTCAACGTCTTTAACCATCGGCTTCAGACGCTCGTAAATTTCTTCTATACTCTTTTTTGCAGCAGCAAAATTCTCCGCAACGTGCAATTCGTCGGCATCCCGCAGCAGCGACTTCATCAACTGATTTGCCGGCTCTGTCAACGCCTGCTCTGTGCTCAAATTCATTTTTTCAAGTAGCCGGGCCGTCTTGGTGTCCAGAACCGTTGCCGACATCCTGGGGAACAAAGACGGTGCAATCACTTCGAGCACTTCATAGAACGGTGCAAGCTGCACATGGTAGCTCATTTCGCCCGGACCTGCGACATAGGCAACCGTTGGCAGCACATAGTCTTGATAGATCGCCCGGAGTGCAGCTTTTGGGCTGATGCAATCAGGGTTCGCGAGTGCGTATTCCTTCAGATTGGCAGCACTCGTCTCTGCCTCACCCCGGGAGCCAAACCGCACTTTCCCGGAGTATGGAACCGGAACCCGGCAACGATTCTCATCGACCAGGTAGAACAGATAAGATTCGGGAGTCGGCTGAATCGGAGCGGGATAACCCGCAGTCTCAACTTCAGCTGAACGGGCCGATAACATCTGACTCAAGCTGGCACCGAGATCGATGATTTTCACCCACAGCGGACTGGCCAGCGCCTTCAATTCCGGATTCATTCCCTCCAGAATCAGCAACCCTCTGGGACCCAGCGTGCGAGCCAGCAGTCTGCCCATGGCATCGGACATCGTTCCGGCATCATAGCATTCGAGTAAGAGTTGTGCCGCGGCCGGATCATGCCTCCCAATCGATGCCATCATCAACGAGATATCCTGGGCACCATTGACGAAGTAACGCCCAGCCTCGAAATTCGGCACAATCTTCTCCGGAGCAACCGTTACCTTTGCCGCATCTCCACCTGCTGTCAGGTAATGTGCATGCCGAATCTCTTCAAAATCATGATCCTCGCCTTCAAGCCAGAAAACGGGCAGAACGGCGATACCAATCTTCTTTTCTATGTCGTCAGCCAGTCGAACCGCATGATACGCTTTCAAGAATGTATAAAACGGTCCTCCCAGATACCCCACCTGCTGCCCCGTTACGACAGCAACGGCCTTGCCCTTCGCCAACAGTTCGGTGCGCACCGCCACGGACTCGGGAACGCCATGATGTATTGAGCTCTTCCAGAGGACTTTGGCTAGTCCGTCCCAATTCCTGTTGAATCCCAGCTGTTCGGATGCAGCCTCGCTGTCTTGGCTCGGATTGGC
>CAZVXJ010000259.1:0-4637 GCA_964631675.1 uncultured Alphaproteobacteria bacterium | reverse complement strand
CACGGAAGCTGGCGGGGCCTCCGGCACAAACCGGACCGGTATAGGTAAAGAAGCTGCCAGTGACGTTTTGACCACAGGCAATTGCTCCCCACGAATCCACACCACCCGGGCAGGCTTCTGCGTTGTTGCAGCCACCATTCGGATCCAGATAGGCATTGGTTGAATCAACATTCTCAGCCGCCTCAGGAGTACCGTTAGGAACAACATCGCACGGCGCACAAACTGAGACGTTCAGCTGATACGTGCCTTCGTCACCACCGTAGCCGTCGACGATAATGCAGTATGGAACACCACCGGTCAACTGAATACACTCGAGAAGAGAACGGAACGGGTTACCCGCGGCATCGCTGCAAGCATCGTCGTTGCAAGCAATGGCCGGCCCAACGCCGTTCGCGTAAACGTAAACCTTCGTATCGTATCCGGACTCGCAAAGCGAGATCGTCACCTGCTGATTCGTCGCAGGCGTATAGCGGTAGGCCACATCCGGCGAGGTCGAACCGGTGTAAGGACAAACTTCATCGGTATCATCGATGAAACCAACCGTCGTACCCGTCGTAGAGTACGGCAGGGCTGCGATTACGATCGGGCTCGCGCAATTTTCGCCAAGACCCTGAATCGGGCAGGGGTTGCCGGCGCAGGTCATGTTAGCGGACCACGTACCACCCAAAGCGGTGCAACGCGCCGTCGTCGTGTCCGTGCAAGACGGGGCTTGCGGATTGCCGTAGCAGCAACGACCAATAACCGGCAGTGGGGCCGGGTAATACCACACCGCGCGCGGCGGCGTGATGGCCTGACCGGCGTTATTGCAGTTGTACTGCAACTGAGTTCCGGTGTTACTCTGCTGGATACCGGCCGTACCGCTGTTGGTGAGTCCCGTCGCATCCTTGTACTGAACCTTGATGTAGCCATTGGTGAACAGCATGACCTGCATCGAAAGCGCGCCGGGATTGCCGGACGACCACCAGCCGATGGAGTCATACTCAATCACAAAATACCCTGCCTCAGCCTTGTAGTGAACTTTGTTGTCACCATTGGCGCTTCCATTGCGACCCAGGTGCAAATCGTCCCAGAACAGGTGGATGGCCGCTCCGTGGAGGTTAGACGGCAAACATACGTTGCCCAAGCTACCGTTGTTCGTCGTGAACTGAATGTTACCGTTCGACGCGATGCGAACTCCAGTATAGGACACACCGTAGAAAGTGAAAGACGGCATGGCAATGATGCCTGTCGTGCCGTCATCAATGCTCGAGAACGCAGTGCCCAACAGGTGAGTTGCTGCGCCATCATTGCGCAGCTCCTGCCAGGCGTAGGTCGCCGTGTCGCCGCCCTGATTATCCACAAAACGATAGCCGAAGGCATCCGGGCCTCCCTGCGCATCCAGTGGATTATCTTGGGCGCCACTTCGGGGAGAATAATACTCACGGATCAGGCGAGCCTCTTCTTCCGTTGACTTTGTGCCAGTGGCCAGCCACTGCTCATAGACTTCCTTCGCCCTGAGAGCTTCTGTATTCACCGGAACGGTGGTTTCTTCGCCGTTCGGGTTCCGGCTTGCGACCACGGCACTGCCGTTGGTCGGGGCCGAGGCCATTTCAGCCATCAGCGCAAGCTTTTCGGCTGAAAGGACTTCTTCTGTGGATGTCGCGGGAGCAAGTTCAGTTGCTCCGATTAAGCGCGCCATCTTTGCCTGTGGGGAATCGAAGGCAACATTTTGCCCGCGATTCTTGCTGACCGCAGCATTTACCATCATGGCACCAAGGCCACAACACAGCAGTCCCAAACATCCATACCAAACCATTTTCTTGGTCATCGGTTCACCTCTCCTTGGAGTGTTAGACGAAAATAAGTCCACTAACCTGATTAAATACGGGGAAATTGTCTGTCAAAAATAACCTTTGCCGAACCCCAATACTCATTTGGACGGCATTCATCAAAGTACCCCGCAATATACGGCCAGTCCATTGGAATGTCAACGGTTTGTTTCTATGACTGAACATTCCCCCCACACCCCAATCCCGAGGAGTTGGGTGTTGGATGTTCCCTATATCCGTCACTACAGGAAGTTCCCATCGTTGTTTTGGTGTAGTATGTGTACATTTGGTGATGAATGCACGGTGGTGGAACCTATCATGTCCTAACAGTCTGAAATGATGAGCGCGGCTGACTAGTCCTCTCTTCCGGACAAATGACCCATATTGCACAATCGCCGCAATCCCGGTGAGCCGGTCGCGGCGATGGCCTCCTCCCTCCAGCAAGAAACAACAATTACTTCTTCGTGGGGCTACGGACTTCCCTCTTGGGGACCTTTTTCGCCTGTGCCCGCTCGATGGTCTCGGTCAATTCCCGTACTAATTCGGCGGTGAAGAGACTCAAGTCCAACTGTGACTCTGCGAGGTTTTTCGTCACAAATCCCACTGGTTCATAGACTTCAAATCCCATTTGGCGCGTGACTTCCGACGGGGTCGCCGAGACGATCACCACCGGAATAGAGCTTGTTTTCCTTAGTTCGGCCAAAGCAGCCCGCCCGTCCAGCTCAGGCATGTCCAAATCCAATGTAATAATATCCGGAGAGAGCGAATTTGCCAACTTCAGCCCCGCACGTCCATCATCCGCCATACCGACAACGTGAAATCGCTCATCGGCCTCTAAGATGACTTTCAATAGCTGGCGGGCAAAACGTGAATCGTCGACGATCAGTACGCGGGTCTTTGAGGGCACGTTGTTTCTTGCTTTTGGATGAACTGAAGTGCTAGTCGGTTGCCAGCCGGATGAAATCTCTGGCTTTGCGGATATTCTCGTGCATCTCGTCTGAAAGCGCGGCGACGTCCACACCGATGATATCGGGATTTTCCGCCGCGATCACTTCCCAGGCCGGATCATGAGCAAGCTTATCGGCCAGATCCGGTTTGTTCGGAGCCGTGAGCAGCGCGGTGGCAATGACATCGGCGATATGCACGACTGCGGTAAGAGTGCGATTTTCCGGCGCAAGCTGCGGCTGATGATGATAGCGAATACATTCGACAATCGGCGAAGGAAGTGACCATGTCTCCGCAAGCCACGCTCCGATTTCCGTATGGTCCACGCCAATTTCTTCGAGTTCGGCGTCAATCGAACTGATGCCTTCGTCTTTCACACGCTGACAGGCCGTCATAAAGGGTTCGGGAAAATGCTGTAGCAAGAGAATTTTTCCCACATCGTGCAGCAGACCTGCGGTGAATTCCACACCATGGAGTCGAAGGTGCAGTTTCGCGGCCGTAACACGCGCAATTTCTCCGGTACCTGCGGAGTGTTCCCAGAATGCCTGTTTGTCGAAAGGCGACCCGGCCGGTACAGGGAGCGCTTTGAGCACAGAGATGCAAGTCACCAGATTGCTGATTTCGCGCATCCCCAACACGACCAGCGCCATATTCAGGGATTCGATCCGGCGGCTCATGCCGTAAAACGCGCTGTTGGCCACTCGCAATAATTTTGCCGTCAGAGGAGGATCATTCCGGATAATTCGCACCAAATCCGACATTCCGGTCAGCGGATTCTGCGCCAGCCGGCCGACTTCCAAAGCAATCGTAGGAAGAGTGGGGATGTCTCCCGCACTCAGTACTTTTTGCTTCAAAATCTCAAGCGCTATTGAGCCCTTGGTACTCACCTGCCGTGCGGGTGTATCGGGATTAATATTCATTGATGAATTCAAAGTAGGATGCTTGAGTAAGGGGCCGCTTGTTATCTGGCGGGAGCTAAACGAGTGCGTCTCGAAGCAAGCGGTTCATGTCAGGAATGAATAGCCAGCGGCCGTTTTGATGAGCGCGTTCGGTGATGTATTCACTCATCGGCACATGAAGCGAGTCATCGACTTTCTGCAAGTCATTTGCTTCCAATCTGACGACCTCGTTCACGCGGTCTACTGCGAGTCCCACGGGTCCGCCCGGCTGGTTAACCGTGAGAATCCATGGGTTGTGGGACTTTGTGGATTCATCCAAACCGAGAAAGCGACGCAGGTTCAGAACAGGCACTCGTTGACCGGAAACGTGTACTTCCCCGTCGACAAACTCACTGAGTTCCGGTGTGGGAATCAGCGGGTTGCCGTGATAGATTCCGAAGACGTCGTCAACGTCAATTCCATAGTGGCGGTCGGCCAGGGTAAAAGAAACAAGGCGGCACTCCCGGCTGCCTGAACCAATTCCAAAGCCTGTTGAAAATCGAGTCAAGTTTGGCATGGCCATCATGCTACTGTGTTTTGAGTTTCTTTTCCAGACCGGCAAGCAACCTAAGTGCGATGCGGTTTGGAGTTGATTTCCCATTCTCCCAACGATTTACGGTGGAGAACGTCACCCCGATGAGGTGAGCGAAATCTTCTTGTGTCAGTTGCAATCTCTGACGTAGTGTCCGGATACGTTCCGGATCCATGCGTTGCTGTTCCAAAGGTGCGGTCTCCTGCTAAAGCCAGTGTATGAAAAGGGAGAATCTGATTCAGAGGGCTATCATGGCCATTCTATAGCAATAGCCGTGCCCTTGTTGATGTGGCTTTAGTCCTTGGAATCCTATAACTGATTATTAACTATTGATTTCTGCCCGGCATTCGGTTCGCTCTCGGGTGTCGGTCAGCTCGAAAGTCGTATGCCGCGCTATAACTCGAGGACCTCCCT
>CAZVXJ010000258.1:0-4652 GCA_964631675.1 uncultured Alphaproteobacteria bacterium | reverse complement strand
TAATCCGCCTGAAGATTCCTGAAGCAGGTCTTGCAGTGCAAGCAGGGCGGTCATGCGATCTTTCCCATGAAAAATCAAATCATCCCAATGCTTCGTCATGGGCGGGCACACGTTTCGGGTTCGGCGGGCTGAGGTGTACTCATATACCTCATTTCAGCGAGCGACTTCATGGATGAAAGATACGAACTTTCCGACTTTGCCGCTTTCGGAGAACAGCATTTCCACCAGGCCAGACTTGAACCATCAAATCGGCAATAGTTACCGCATTACCTCAACTTTTCTGCCTCCAAATGCCGAAAAATCATGCGAAAGCTATATGGCACATGACTTGCGAACATGACCCGTGAGCATAACGTCCACTCCATAAATGACAAGAATATCTAACATATTGACATTAATCGCCTTAGCTGGTGTTTCCATGGCCGAACCCTATCCTTCTGGGGCTATTCCAGACCTTGAAGGCGGATTGCCAAATACCATGAGAGGCCGCCTAACTGCGTCAATTCAAGCAAACCAGCTCGCGGATGAGGAGTGGACGGACACACGCTCTAACTTAAGAATAGGCATAGGTTTAGGTAGGTCTTTGGCTTTGCATCTGGGTGCCTCGAGTCGTGATCTCGCAGGCAAGGGGGCCTTTCAGAAAGGCACCGAAGATACCCGTATAGGTCTCTCGTTCTGGCCAGTCAGAAACCCGAACGGAATTCTGGAATTTGGAGTGAGGGGCGATGTCCTTCTGCCAACCGGATTCCGTACTCAGGAGAGCTATTACGACAGCTCGAGCGGAATGGTCAAACAACTTCCCGCCTTCAGCCTCGGCCAGAATGCAGGGGAGATGACCGGAGGCATGGCACTTCATCCCAGCCCGGCGGCCGAAATGAATGTCTTTGCAAGCTACCTCTCGACATCGGATCGCAAAGAGCAAGCCTTTCGCTGGGGAGTCGCCGCATGGATAGCCCCCTTTGGTCCCAGGGTAGCGGGTGAGATTGCATACGGACAATCGTTTACTCGAATCGGCTCGCTGCCGCATTCGCAGGTGATGAGTTCGGGTTTGGCAATGCAATTACCGCTCGGGTTCACTGTGGTTCCGCAGTTCACTGCCGACCTAAGCGAGACACCCGACTATGGTGCGGGACTATCACTGCGATTTACCGCGCCTTTGCCACATTCGATGTTTCCGGTGAAAGAGGATGCCGCGGCTTCAATTCGAAAATTCTCGGGCGCGATACTGATTCCGCCGCCCATCGCAGATATTCCGATCGGTGACAAGCAGGATCTCTGGAGCGCCCTGCGAGAAGAAGTAGGCGCCGCATTTGAATCGATCCACGATCTGGCTTCGCTGGACCTGCCTGGATACCCATTCGATAACCAAAGCGAAGAGAAGTTCTGGCAAAGTATGCGCGGCATCTCGATGAATAATCCGGGCGCGCGCTGGATTCTGGTCTCTGAAGTCGTTCGTGAAGAAGTGTCGTGCAAAAATGGTTTCACTATTCCGTTAATTTTAACTGCACCGGTCTGGCAATCCCGGTGTGATTTGCGTGTTCGTCTGGTGGACATGCTAAGTCTGTCGGTTGAATCGGATCGCAGAATCAGTGGAAATGCCACAAGAAAGTGCGCTTTGCGACTTACGATGCTGTCTTCCACCCAGGATGATCTGTTGAGTTCGGTAGAAGCCAGAAAATTGACTTTTGCCGCCTACCGAAATGCGGGTAGAAATGCGGCGATAGACCTTGCCGGAGACAATTCGGCTTATGACCCGGAGGATTACCTCTCGGCCAAGGAGACCGGTCAAAGCTTGACCAAGTAAAAACATGAAAGCACTGATCTCCATTTCACTCTTAGCTCTGCTTTTCGCGCAGGGCTGCGCACCGGCGGACGATGATGAGACACAATCGGAACCGGTATCAGAGTATGATATCTCAATTGAGATTCGCCCGTGGACTTTGCCGTCAGACGGCATCAGTAAAGGAGTCGTATTCGTGGAGCTGCGGAAACAAGGGCAGTCGGTCAATGACTCAACTCAAGTCATTCTGCTCAACACAGGCGGCACGCTGCGCTCCGGCATCATCTATACCAGTGGCGGCGTCGCACTGGATACTCTAACAGCCGACACCGTGGCGGGATTGAACTGGATTATCGCATATTCTCACGGCATTCGTGATTCAGCCGAAGTACAATTTTCTGAATAATGATCTCAAAAAGCCCCCTACTCGCAGCCATATTGGCATTAACTTTCATCGCGATGATACTCGGCTGTTCGAGCGGCTCGGGTGAACTCCCCGAGGGCGGTGGCAATCCCGAAGAATTGAACCTGCACTATTGTCGTGTGGTCAATGAATTCGGTGAAATGCATTTGCAGTGGGCGGCGGATCGGCCAACGACAGGCGAGTTCCGTTATGGCCTGACCAGTTACACACAGGTTATTCGCTATACGATTCCGGCAGACACGCATGACGCGGTGATTCTCGGGCTCGACTTTAACGTGCGATACAATTACCTGCTCACGGTGACAGACGCTCAAGATCATACTCTCTCTTGTACCGGAGAGTTTGACACCCCGGAAAAAGCGACTCCGTGGCCCGCAATTAATGCACTTGAAATCAGTAACATCACAGAACGCAGTGCATTGATTTCCTGGAGAACCGACGAGCTGGCCAACACGATTCTATACTTTGGCATCGGTCAGGCGATGGATTCGACTCTTGATACCGCGATGACGCAGGAGCACGAAGTGCAGTTGAACGGCCTGACACCCTCGAGTATCTATGCCATACGACCCGAAGCGGTGGATGTAGACGGATTGCGCGGATTTGGCCCGGACTCAATCTTTGCCACAGCCGAAATTCTCACGCTCTGGTTTCCGCCGACCACCATTGCACTCGGCGATACGGCCGAAATTTCCGTGCATATCGAGGATGCAGAGGATCTGGCTGCATTGCAGTATACCATTGACTTTGCGGACGGACAGCTGGAGATCATTGATATCACGGAAGGCCAATTTTATTCAGAAAACAGCGGATTTGCTTTCTTCAGAGCGATCAGGAATTCGCGCGGCGAGCTGAGTAATCACATCACGTGGAATATCGAATTCGATGGTAACAATCCACAGGGGACAGATGCGGACGGTGATGGGATTGTTGCCATATTCAGAGTTCGAGGCATCGAGCCGGGTGTTGTATTGGCCGAATTCTCTGATGACAGCACCTTCGGCTTGGATATGTTTTCCGTCCAGAGAGCCTGCAGCCTTCGTGCAGGATCCGTGACCATCAGTCCCTAAATCAGTCTCTTGTGTCGCCGATGGCTATCCTCAGCAGACTTAGGCGCGCTGACAAAGTTCGGCGATTAAGGCAAAACACTTGAATCAAACAATTCGTTCATATATCCCTTCGGGCGAAAAAGCCCGCGATTCTCGGAGGACTCCGCGATGAAACTCGCAAATAGTGTAAATCTGCTGCGCGTTGCTCTAATTCTGATAGCCGCCAGCATTGCATCAGCCGCTTCTTCCTACCGCTCATTTATCGAGTGGAATGGACCGTACTTTAATGTACGTCATGGTATGAATGCCGACAGCAGCGCGTATATTGACTATCTGGTCAACAATCCGTTGCCGCTGTTTGGATCACCGTTCTCTTCGCCCGTCGCGGCGGAGTTGTACGGTTCCGCAACGACACCTTACGTCTTTGTGGTCGATCATGACCAACGCCGCATTCAAGTATTCCAATCCAGCGCCGGCTGGAGGGTAGAGGATCTAAACTTCAGTGTGACGCCGGTTCAGGGACATTTTGGCGGCCAGAATGTGAAATTTACACTGGGTGAAATCATCCCCGGCAGCGAACGCATCCGTATCAACGGCAAGTTCTTCATTCGTGTGAATTCGCTGATCGGCTACGGATTGTCAGACTCCGTTTATACCATCGTATACGCAGGTTCGCCCAATACGGGTGGCGTTGCCACTCTTCCTTCAGGATGGGACCTCTTGGAGGCCGATTCGGTACGGGTGGAGTATGCATTCAGCAATCCTCCGGGAACCCCCGGTGTGGGAGATATCGACTACGTACTCTATCAATCCGCACCCACGGCCATTCCCCTGCAGTTGAACGAGGCGACCAGCACGACCGATCCGGCCATGAGTGACCTTTCGGCGCTGGCACTGAACGGCTCGGTTCGTGTCGGAAAAGTTACCGATGCCTATCTGGTCAATTCCCTTGCGGGTGGTGCGGGTTCACTTGCATCCTATGATCTCTCTTCCGTCGGACCCGGCGGAGTCTTCAACTTCGTCGATAACTATCCGGGTGAACTGGGACGTCCGTACGACGTCGAAGTTGTGGATCCGGGAGTCAATACGGCCGGTGCCGTGGCGGAACTGGCTGGATCGCTGGTAAGCAACACGACACTTACAGAGAGCATCATCAATCAAAATACTTATCTGGGGCATGATTACCGCATCTCGTTCACGTTTGACACGGCGAGCACGATGAATCAGTCAAATGCTCCGGATAACATGGAATCTGACATCGTCTACGAAGAGTCCGCGGGAAGACTGCATATGGTCTTCACGAACGACGGAGGCGACGGTACGATGTATAGCTACAGTGACGACTACGGCTACTCGTGGTCGACTGCGCTGCGAATTTCACCTGCCACACTCGTCCTGG
>CAZVXJ010000257.1:0-4671 GCA_964631675.1 uncultured Alphaproteobacteria bacterium | reverse complement strand
GAAGGATGAGACTGATGGACGATGAATCCATCACGCCTGTGGTTGAACATCCACTCGGCACTTCTTGATCGTCTTGCGAAAGATCATGAACAGCGTCGTGATGGTCCGCGCTCCTCGGGCTCCTTGAGGCGACATAGACTTCGGGGCTTGGTGCTTCTTCTGCTTCGGGTGAAAAATTCACTTCCGGCGAAGGTGCCTCAGCGATGGGGGCAAGGCCGGCATCCAAGGGACCAGGTCCGCCGAAGCCGGGCAGCGGTAAGGGCTCACCGGGAACTTTGGCAGCTCCCGCCGGGATGGTATCGCAGCGGTCACCGACAAGAGCGACGACTTTCGAATTCATGTCGAGGACACGATACGTGCCGGCGCCGGGCTGTGCCACGCAGACGCGGTAGAACTTGTAGTCAGCACTGCGCCGGACCGTATCCGCGAACTCATGGATCTCGGCGTGCGATTCACGCGCGGCGAAGACGGTCTGCTGGCCCTCGGCCGCGAAGGCGGTCACAGCAAGTCACGAATACTTCATCATGAGGACCGGACAGGCATGGAGATCGAATCCGTCCTGCTTCGCAAAGCGCGGGAGTCAGGGCGGCTGCGAGTGCTTGAACATCATTTAATGATTGATCTATTGCTGGACCCGCATCCAAAGCGAGCCGTGGAAACAGGACGCACTCCGCATTGCTTTGGTGCCTACGTGCTCGACACTAAGCAGCACGAGGTGAAGGCTATCACCGCAAAGGCCGTTGTGCTGGCCACGGGTGGCTCGGGTATGCTCTACCAGCACACGACTAATCCTGACATCGCAACGGGAGACGGCCTCGTGGCGGCATGGCGGGCCGGTGCCGCCGTCGGGAATCTCGAGTTCTTCCAATTCCATCCGACGACCTTTTATGAGCCTGATAGTGGAGCGGAATCTCGCGACTTGATCACGGAAGCGCTTCGCGGTCACGGAGCATTGCTTCGAAACACGGACGGTGATAGGTTTATGCCGCGTTACGACGATCGAGGCGAGTTGGCTCCCCGCGATATTGTCGCCAGAGCAATCGACGCCGAAATGAAGAAACGCGCAGATGCTTTTGTATATCTCGATTGCACGCACCTTCCAGCCGATGAACTGCGAGAGAAGTTTCCGCACATAGATTCTGTTTGTCGAATGCGCGGCGTTGACTTCACAAAAGAGATGATTCCAGTCGTACCGGCAGCCCACTATCAGTGCGGAGGAGTTGTCACTGACTTGTACGCACGAACTAATTTGCCGGGTCTGTTCGCCGTGGGCGAAGTCGCTATGACAGGACTTCATGGTGCAAACCGGCTGGCCTCAAATTCTCTGCTTGAAGCGGTCGTATTCGCGCATCAGGCTGCGCAGAGTTGCTCGCAATGGATAAAAGAAGCCCCGGAGTTACCCGAGGCTGAAAGTTGGTCTGAAAAAGGTACGGTGAATCAGGAGGAGTGGGTCTTGATTCAGCACGACCGTGATGAAATTCGAAAGCTGATGTGGGACTATGTCGGTATCGTGCGCTCTACATTGCGACTGGAACGGGCAAGCCGGAGACTTGGCCTGCTCGTACACGAAGTTCGTGATTTCTACAAACGCACTCGCATCAGCGGCCCGCTCGTGGAGCTAAGAAATCTTGCGGTGCTCGCGGATCTTACCGTCCAGTGCGCCCTGGGCCGCAAAGAGAGTCGCGGCCTGCACTTTATGAGTGATTATCCATCACCGAACGACTCGCAGCCGGTTGAAGATACGATTCGCTCGCTTTACTCTTTTCCTCAAGACGCTTTTGTTCCAATCGATCACCTGTAATCAGCGCGACGCCGATCAGGAATGGAATGCAGCCAACACCGATCATCTCTTGGGCATCGTTACGCGTGGCCAAGATACCCATAACCCCGAAACCCAGACCGATCGCTACCCAGACGAGTCCGGCCACGTACGGCCTGCGCTGCTTTCCGAAATTGTAGTCCATCGGAATCGGCAACCCCTTTTCCAATGCAATCATGCGCTCTTCATGCAGCATTTTCGTGCGTGAGCGGCGGGTGTGATTCTCGGTCAACACCACGATCGCGATGACAGCAAGTGAACCCACGATGGCGGCCATCGGGATGAGCATTGCCAATGAATCTGCTTCCATTTCTTCCTCCAACTTGATGTGCGGACAGATTTTGCGGGGCTGCAATTGGCTCCGACCACAGCGGCCCTCCAGCCATTAAGACACTGTCTATCGAGAAATTGTTGCGTGATGGGTTCATGTTTTCATCGTCCCAATTGAACTTTTCTGACCCGCCCCATTGAAACATTCTCCTCCAAATTTGGTCGAAACAAGTAGACCAGAACAGCGGAGAAGTCGAGGCCTCTATGCGGAGTGACGATGCGGAGCTGCTGGAGAGGCTTCGCGCTGGCAGTGACCAGGCGTTTGTCCAGCTTGTGGACCAGTACAAATCCATGGTCCTCAATATCGCCGCTCGCATGACGGGGAGGGCAGACCTTGCGGACGACATGGCGCAGGAGGTCTTCTTGAGGGTCTGGAAGGGGTTGCCTGCCTTTCGAGGTGAATGCAAGCTCTCGACCTGGATTTATAGGATTACTTTGAACTTATGCATTGCGGAGAGCAAGTCCTCGCGGGCGCGAGCCCAGCACGTTGACGTGGATGACCCAGCTTCAGAAGCATTGCTGGCGTATCGTCCGGGCGAGAACGCCATCTCAGACGAAGTGATTCTTAAAGAGCGGCTCGGCCCACTGATTGCAGTCATGCCGGAGCAATATCGCACAGCCATAACCCTTTACTACTTGAAGGAATTCTCGTATCTTGAAATTGCCGATGTGATGAATGTGCCCATGGGCACGGTGAAAAGCTACTTGTTCCGCGGCAAGGCATGGCTCAGGGACAGGCTGCTTGGCAAAGGTATCAAGATGGAGGAATTGCCATGACACAAGAACAAGCCTACGACAAACTATCTGAGTACATCGACGGTGGCCTGACGCCGGATGAACGTCGTGAATTGGAGTTCTACGCATCCACTGACTCCGATTTCGCCGATGCGATCATCCTGTGCCGTACGATGAATTGTGCGTTGGAAGACCTGGATGAGCTAACTCCTCGTCTGGATTTTACCGTGAGAGTCCTGCACAAGGCAGGTATTATAGATCAGCTGCCCGTAGAGGTGCCAAAGCGCTGGAGCGAAACCGCAGAGCGGTGGGCGCCCGTAGTTGCAGTTCTCGGTGCTGTCTCAATTGGAGCGAGTGCTCTTTGGGATACACTCTATGAGTTTGCCCGGAAGCTTGGCGGCGTCGTGACAGACCTGACAGGCGTGACCGTTTTTGCGTCGAGTCCGACCTTGGTGATGAGCTTGTGCATACCGGTTATCGCGGCCGTGGTCGTAGGAATGTCACTCTCGGGTCGCTGGAATATGCTGCGACAGTAAGGAAACATCCCCAGCCGGTGCGTTTCCTGTGGAATCTCGACCGTCCTGTAGAGCCTCATGCTCTCACAGGGCGGTTGTCGTTTTGGACTATTGCATTATTCCTTGCCCATACCTCTCATGCTCCTCCGCGCATGCGATGCATTCTTTGCAGGATATGCACAAGGTGAATATGTGACTACTGTTGATTTATATGATGTTAGGGTGGTATTCAGGCACTATAGCCAAGGAATGGGTGTTGCGACACTCCCATGGACACACTGGCCCGGGTTGCAAAGTGAGGTGTTATTTACACTTGAAAAAGTCTCGGTGTCGTTGTAACTTGTGGCAGTTGTGACATAGACTAAGACTCCCTTGGGGGGGACTCGCACGAACAGGTTGTGCGGGGGGAAACAAAAAACGAAGGAGTGATCATGTTGAGAAGACTACCACGTCGGCGCGGACAGAAAGGTTTTACACTCATCGAAATTTTGATTGTGGTCGTGATCGTGGCCATTCTTGCCGCGATTTCGGTTCCAATCTACGTTGAGTATGTGAAGAGCGCGCGCGCCTCCGATGCCAAAACGTCAATCAATGCCGTTTGGCAAGCCGCTCAAGTGTTCTATCAGGACAAAGGCGAGTGGCCGCAAACTGTCGAAGAACTCGAAATCGAGAAGTTCCTGGAAATCTCCGAAGCAACGAAACTGCAGTGGACCTTCAACATGGTCGGTGCCCCTCCGGTAACAATCACCGCAACTTCCACTGAGCAGATGCGCGGCGGAGCCGGCCAGCAAGTGATCTTCAATGTTCGTGAAGGCACGTGGACCGGATACGGCCTGCCGGCGGACGACCAAGGTAATTAGGACTAGGAACTAAGTGGCAGACGGCGGACACAAGAAACTTGATGTCCGCCGGCCTGTCTTGATGCGCGATTTACGGAAGAAAGAAGGACACGTGGCTGAGGTAGCGACCGCGAAGCGGCTGGACATATTCGACCTACTTAGATTTGCTGTGACACAAGGAGCTTCCGACTTGCATTTGTCGGCAGGCTCAATACCGATGATTCGGGTACATGGCCGGATGCGAAAGCTAAACCTTCCGCGGATGGACAATGAGGCCATGATGTCTGTGACGCGGCAGGTTCTGAACCGCGAGCAGCTCGAGCGGTTTGAAGAAACGAAGGAAATCGATTTTTCCGCAAAGCTCGAAGACATAGCCCGTTTTCGTGTTAACGTCTTTCAGCAGATCAACGGATTGGGCGCGGTGTTCCGCACG
>CAZVXJ010000256.1:0-4695 GCA_964631675.1 uncultured Alphaproteobacteria bacterium | reverse complement strand
GGAGCAGGCGGCAGGTGGAAAGATTTCTGCACAGTCGGACTTATTTTCGCTGGGAGTGATCCTCTACGAGGCGGCCACGGGCGCGAATCCGCTGATCGGTGAAACGATGCTGGATACGCTGCGCAAGATCCGCGAGAGCGATATCTCACTGGAGCATTCGGGGATTCTCAATCTTCCGGTTACTCTGCGCAAACTGATTGAGTCGCTGCTGCGAAAATCAGCGCACGAGCGGCCCAAGAGCGCGGACTCTGCGCTGCGCATGATCGGCGACACAGCCGCACCGTTAAAACCACAGCGGCATACACGCGATTTGGCGTATCTTGCGCTCGCGGTTGTGGTGGTGGGAGTGTTGTTGATTGTGGTACTGCGAGGAAAAGCGGAAAACGAAAAGCGGAAAGCGGGAAGCGGACTGGTGGTGAGAGGCGATTCGGTGAATGCGAGTATTCCCTCTCAAAACACTCTAAAAGATGAGGCGGGGGATAAGAAGGAGACCCCCCCTGCCCCCCCGCTGAAGCAGGGGGGTGGGGAATTAGCGCTGAAGCAAGGGGGTGAAGAGGTGGTGACAATGCAGAGGGGTGAGATCACCGAAAGTATGAAAGTTGAAAGTTCAAAGTCAAAAATCCCCCCCCTGACCCCGTTACAGAGTAGAGGGGGAGAGTCAGAAACACAGAGTACTGTTGTGGATTCAGGTCTCAGGTCTCAGGTTTCAAGTTTTCCTGACTCGGTGGAACTGTGGTTGACGACGGAGCCGTGGGCGCATATCTATGTGGATGGACAGCGAGTCAGTACGACGCCAATGTCCACTCCGTTGAGACTATCCGGCGGAAATCACAGTCTGGAATTGAAGAATCCCGCTTTTCCCAATTTGATCTTGCCAATTAGTCTTACTGAAAAAACGGTGCGAAAAGAAATTCACCTCGCAGACTATTTTGCCTTACTAAAAGTACAAGTCAAACCGTGGGGAGAATTGTATTTGGACGGCGAGCAAATCGGTACGACTCCACTCACGCGGCCGCTGTTTGTTGCGGCGGGAAAACACGATGTGCGACTGACTCATCCGTCGCTGCCCGCTCTCGAGAAGTCTGTTTCGGTTGCCGCGGGAGATACCCTCGAGATCGGCTGTAACCTGACCCGTTCGCAGTGGCTGGCAAACGGAGCTGGCAAGTGAGATCGAGTTTGTATTTATTGATGTGTCTGCTCTGCGCGTCTGCTGCGCTGGCCGCGGATCAAAACCTTGCGGTGATGGATTCCGCATTTTCTGCCGGTGACTACTTGCGTGTAGAAGTCATTGCACTTCGACTGCTGCAAAATCCAACACAGTTGGCGGATTCGGAAAAAGTGCATGTGCATCTGACAGCGGGATTTGCGATGATCATGCAGGAGCGTGAGGCGGATGCGCGAAATCATTTCTCGGATGCGCTCGATATTGACGCGGGTCTTACGCTCGATCCCGTGGAAGTGAGTCCGAAATTTCGCAGCGTGTTCGATGAAGTGAAGCGAGAGCATGAGGCGAAAAAGGAGCCGGATGTCGTTGCACAGACCTTAGAATCGGCGGCGCTTGGATTGCTGCGACCCTCGCCATCGTCGCATGCGTGGAACCTGGTCATTCCGGGAAGTGGACACATGCGCGAAGGAAAATACATTCGCGGCGGAATCTGGCTCGGCTTGCAAGCGGCGAGCGCTGTGTTATTGTTTTCTACGATATCCGAATCCAATGATGCGCGCCAAGAATATCTTGCGGAAACGGACTCGGTGGAGATTGAAAATCGCTACGACGATTATAATACGGCGTACAATCGTATTTGGATTGCGGCAGCAGCGGCGGGTGCTGTGTATGTAGCGTCTCAGATAGACCTGGCGTTCTTGCGGCGGACGGAAATACGACTGGGTTCGATTCGCGGATCCGACGCGAGTGTTAGGATCAGTTTTTCAATCTACTAGGCCGCACCCTCCGTGGTGATGTAATGGCATACAAAGACGAAGATTCCCGGCGGGTAACGGACGCTCATGTGCAGAGTGTTTTTAAGTTCGCTGTCCTAACCCACCTCGCCGGGAGAAACGCATGCGCATGGCATGCGCAAGCGAGCGAATAGCCATAACAAATGAGAGGTCCGCGGTATATTTTAAGTAAAATTTTATCAATAGTTTACAATGTTGGTCCGGGTCTTGCCAAGTACTTTTGCAAAAGAAACAGGCGGAAGACCGCTTTAGATTCGGACAAGGCTTCAACAATCGAGAGGGATTACAAAATGTTTGCACGGTTCACTTTGGGTTTGGCAATCATGCTGGCGATGTGCGGAATGGCCTTCGCTCAGCCGGTGGGGAGTATTGACGGTTTGGTACTACTTGGGAATCCACAAGGCGGTCCGGCAGCGGGCGCAACAGTAGTTGCCATGCTGCCCGACCGTGATTCACTGGTCACGACGGCAGATGAAGCAGGTCACTTCGGATTCGCAGAATTGATGCCGGGCTTGTACCCGCTTTTCGCGCATCTTGACGATGCGTTCGGCGGGGCAATGGTCATGGTCATGGCCAACCATGAATCACATGTCACGATCATCCTCGGTACCGATGAACCGCTGGAGAATGGATCGGTTTCAGGCAATGTCGCACTTCCGGACGGGCAGGCGGTTGAAGGCGCGCATGTGCATCTTTCCGGCTTCCGCGGCAATGGTCATGGTGAACACGGGCGTCATTACGAGACCGTTACTGGAGCGGACGGTGGTTTCAATTTCCCGTCGGTAGAAGCAGGTCCGTACACAATTACAGCTTCCGCTATGGGATTGGGTTTTGATTCAGATGTAATTGAAGTGTTCCCGAATCAGAATACGGTTGCGAATCTTGTGCTTGAAGACCACAATGGCGGTGGCCATCATGGTCACGATTGGGACAGCATTTCCGTGTCAGGGACTGTTGATATCGACACGGTGATCGATGACCGCGGAATGGTGTTCATTCGTTATGAATTGGATACCGACGGCGATGGCGGTCCGAATTGGTTCCTTGATTTTGGTCCTCCGAACTACAACCCGGACAACGGCGCGACTCGCCCGAATGATGGTGACGTCGTGACAGTCACGGGATGGTGGAATGACAACAACCCGTTCGGACCCGATCTGATCTGGGTAACGTCCATCAATGGCGTGTTCTGGCGGGGAGCTCCGGACAATCATGGTGGCGGTGATCATGGTGGCGGCGGTCATCACGGTGATACGTTGGAAGTGGTTTCCGTTGAAGGCACAGCCATTGTCGTGCAGGAAAATCCTGCCAGACCTGCCCGCTATTTCCTGGATATTGACAGCGACGGACAGGCCGACTTCCGGCTTTGCTTTGGCCCGCCCTGGTACAATCCGAACAACGGCGCAACCCGGCCCGCAAATGGTGACCAGGTCGCAATCGTAGGCGGACTGCTCGCATATGGTGAGCCTCAGGCGATTGTGGTCTATGAGATTAACGGGATGTTCTGGCGTGAACCGTTCCGCGGTCACGGCGGACATGGCGGCGACGGTCGCGGCTGCAGACCGGATAGCTTGGTTCGCACCGAAGCGGAGGGCATTGCGATTGTGCATGGCAACGGCGAAGATCGCAATCACTATTTCCTGGACACGGACGGCAACGAAGAGCCGAATTACATTCTTGACTTCGGTGGACCGGATTATGACCCGGGAAATGGCGCAGTTCGTCCGGCGGATGGTGACGAGGTCTTTGTGGTTGGCGGTATGTTCTCCTGTGATCGCGTACCGTTCCCGGTGATTGTGGTTTACGAAATCAACGGCCTGTGGTGGCGCGATCCGGGCGACACGCTGGGTTTGGGTTCACAGCTTGAAGTCAGTGAGCCGAATCCGATCGGCCTGCCTTCGACCTATCTGACGGCTTCAAACTACCCGAATCCGTTCAATCCGACGACAACAATTAACTACTCAATTCCAGCAAGTTCACTGGTGCAGATTCGCGTGTTCGATCTGTTGGGCCGTGAAGTGGAGATGCTGTTCAATGGTTATCAGAGCGCGGGTTCGTACGAGATGCAGTGGAACGCGGCTTCCCAGCCGACGGGCCTGTATTTCTACGAAGTGACGGCGGGCAACCACACGTTTGTCAACCGCATGATGCTCCTGAAATAAGCTCCACGAAACACTCCTTGAGTGGTTGCTATAAGCAAGCGCCCTCCTTCGCAATGAAGGAGGGCGCTTCTGTATGCGTTTCGCTAGGTCGACGCTGGGCGAATGGTCTAGTAATGCCGCACTCGGCAGATTTGTCCAGCAGATTGTTTTTCTCGCAGTTTCCCTTGTGGAGGCAGTTCATGATTCTATAACAACTTAGAGCAGAGCAGAGCGCGCTGATTAGCATGGCCCACCCCTTGCCTTTCCTATGGCATGACCATAGTGAAAACCAGGTGTGACCACGCATGAAATCAGCCTTCCAACCGCTGAACTTCGCAAGAGTTAGTCGTCTGCTCGTCACCATTCTCCTGGTGACTGGCTACGAATACGGTGTGTTGCCTCTACGAAACCCGTTGCAGGGTGCGGACCGCGACGTTGACTATTCAACCACCGTCGCGGAGGCGGATTCGTTGTACCGGACGTTCTACGATCCGGCAGTGAGTCCCGGCAAAGGTACGGGCTGGAAGCCGTACAATCGCTGGTCCTGGTTCCAAGGTCAGCGCGCTTTTCCGTCAGGAGATATCCCGATCGAGGC
>CAZVXJ010000255.1:0-4703 GCA_964631675.1 uncultured Alphaproteobacteria bacterium | reverse complement strand
CGATGAGCACCATCGTTGGAGCTTCGGACGGAGACGGAGGACGAAGCCGTTCCGTAGTCTCGCTGACCGGCTGGAACGTGAGAACAAAGGGGCCAACACGGACTTTGTCGCCCTCTTTTAGGGGCTGAGCCTTGAGCGCCGTGAGCATTCGGCCGTTTAGCTGCGTACCATTGCGGCTCTGTGTATCCTCGACATAGTATTCATCGCCGTCCTTGAAGATACGCGCATGGCGGCGGGAGATTGATCGGTGTGCATCCGCCAGGACGAGTTCGTTACTGCTTGCGCTGCCCATAATGACCTCCGGGAGCACAAACTGACGTTCATATCCCCCGGGAGATGAGCCTTCTTCGTCTGAAACGATGCGGAGCTTGAACGGCATATCAGTCCGACTTTACGGCCTTGGTCTCAAGAATTGCATCAAGCACCTCCAAGACTTCGCGGTTTAATTTTTGAGAGCCAAAAAGTTCGCTCCACAAGCGGTCTACGGTGTTATTTATCTGATTCAGCACTCTTTGGGTCGCTTTGCCAGGCGACTCGGGCTCAAAGTCGCCATTGTCCGCACAGACACTAAATCCCGGATATGAGGTGGTCATCTTGAACGCGAGAACGAGCAGCTCTTCCCAGACATCTTCCGGGATCGAGTTTCGATTGGATGCACGTTTCTCCCGCGTCTGCAAGACACTATACCGATTGAACGTCCTCGCATCTCCGCGAAGATGATCGCGAACCATCAGATCAACTTGTCTCGGGTCAGGGGAACCACCGCGCGGCGCGGCCAAGTCTATCTTTCCGACCAAATACTTCACGCTTTCCGATATGGCCAGGATATCCTGTCCGTCATGAACCAACAGCGCCCGAAAGAGCATCATTCCTAAGCTATAAATGTCACACGGCACAGAAAAAGCGCGATAGAAGATAACTTCACGGTCATAAATCACACGGTTGGTCATGGCATCGATTGCGGACAACGCACTCTTGTCCATTAACGGTGTCAGTGCCAGACAACGAATACCACCATCGATTTGTTCGCGGAGAGTTGCCGTGAGATTTACGGTGCCGCCGTCCTGGGCGGGAGTGGGCAGCGAAATGAGCATTACATCGCGCAAACTCATCTTTCTGGCGCGCAGCGACTGTCCCATCAAGTCGATTTCAAGTCTGCCTCGAACTTTGCCGGATGAGTCGGGCAGTGGTTCAGAGGTTCGAATGATGATATGCGCAAGTTCACTTTTCCCAAACACGTCTTCGCGCATGTAAGGTGCGCTGTAGACCACATCCGGTTCGAGTGGCGGCCTGAAGACCGTACCGTCCGTGCCATCTTTACCGTCGCCAATCGGACTAGTCGCACCGAGGTCCAGCAACGAGAGCGCAGCACCCCACCTTGCCGGAACTTGCGGCGTGCCACTGAAAGAGATCATTGCATGGCCGGGTTTCAGATCAAGGTGCGGACGCTTACCGCTAGTGTGCATCGACCAAACTTTCTCGCAGACGTTACGGAAGAGTGAGAGCTTAAGCAGCAGGCACTCGAGTGGAAACAGACCCGAGTCATCATCTCCGTAGAAGAACTGACGTCCGGCACTTAGCACAGGTGCGATGGGCTCGATCAGCCGACCGCGACCGGGGGTAATCGCTGCAAATCCGCCGCCTTTGGTCAGTTCACTCCAAGAAGCACCGCCAAACAGCGTGCAGGCCTCATCGAAATTCAATTCTTGTACTGCGAGTGGAAAAAGCTCCGTCTCGTAAAAACTGAGCGGAACAACTTTTTCCATCCGGAGTTCATCGATACGACATTCCGGCGCGAAGCAAGTCTCTCTTGCATTGCGGGAAATGGGATCATCCCCACCACCGGAAATCTTGGCGATCAATGGCCAGATATCTTCAAACAGCTCTGCGCCACGGCGAACTTGAACCCGCGCAGGAGTGGGTTCTTCGGGTGTTCGCGCAAAGCTCCAGAACCGTATGGCATGAGGATCACTTTTATGCTCAGCCGCCTGCGCGGCACAAAAGAGATAACGTGTGGTCCCCTCTGAATAGGGTCTTAGACCCAGGGACTGCAGGAGTGAATCATCCCTGCACGTGACCAGCGGACTCCCGGTCAGCGGGCTTGGCGGATGGAAAAACTGCTTGGACGCCGCGCAATAGAGAATTGGAGCGAACTGACCATGCTCAATCCAACCTCTGAATGCTGGATGCATGGCCCCGACACCGGGTTTTGCCGACAGCAGGCTCTGGCGTTCGTACTCCCACTGAGCGTCAATAACGCGATTCGAGATCGGTGACCTTTGACCGCTTGAATGGGGTATCCGGTACCCGCTCCGCCTCAGTTTAATCGCGACATACTGAATTTGCGAAGAGTCCGCCACAGCAATAGACGCAAGCAGGACTCTGGCACTAAGTCCACTTTCTGACAGGGAGACAAACGGATCACCCGCAGAGGAGCCATCCGAACCAGTCGTTACCAGTTCAAATCGAAGTCCCTTCACGGGCGTATAAAACGGAAACATGCTCAAGGGAATTGTCAGAAATATGTTGGGAAACGGCAGCAGAAGCAGATGTTTGGAGACTTTCAGTGCATAATCAGCACTTGTCGCTCGCGGGGATGATACTCAGTTTGCTCTACTGTTCAGTAAATCAAACTAATATAGCGAAGTCGCTCGCCTGAGTCAAGCAACTCAAGACAAGCTATCTAAAGGCCAAAGGACATTTTAGTGAGGATTTTCGGTCTTGGGGTTGAAAGCAGCGCCGTGCGACACGATCACTCGCCGACGAGCACATTGCTGCTTCCGATGACGGTCGCATTGGGTGCCAACGAGCCGGGAGGTGTGGTGCATGAAGAAGCGAACATCGGTCCCACCAAGGCCATCGGGGCTCCGTTGACAGTCACCGATGAACTGCCGATGCAGATGTTTCCTTCCGCCACCGGCAGAACTACTGGCGGAGGTACCGCATTCAGTTCTTTCTGGACGTCGCCCTTCGCCGTCAGGCGTGCGTAGAGTGCCTTGTACTGAATGAGTAGCTTCACCGTTTTGAGATTATTCAAGAACCATTTCGGAGTGATCTGCATGGGAGGCAGCCACGAGACAAACACAACCGGCGGCGGCAATACCGGAGGGACATGCGAAGAAAGAGCTTTACAACCGACGGTTGAGGCGGGTACACCGTTGACCGTCACATTGACTGTCGGCCATGCAGGTGAATGCCATAGTGAAGTAGACCCGGTAAAAGGGTGCGGGAATTTGGGGACTGGAGTTGGTATGGGTCCAGCAGGTGAAGGAGTGACTCCCATCACATCATGCAAGTCTGTTCCGGTGATTGTGTCTCCCAGTTTTGCGGCAGGATAGACCACTATGCAGCCTCCACTGTTACATCAAGTTTAGTGATCTTGTCGAGTTCTTGCAAGCCGGGGTACTCCGTTGCTCCGCGCCACGTCAAGTCGACTGATTTCTGCTCCGTGTCAAGCACAACGGTCTGCAGCACAACCTCTGTGATTTTTGCGCCGTCACCATAGTCTATGGTGATATTCGGTCGGGCGCCCGGCAGGGCAAACTTCAGCGGCGCGTCGGGTGACATGCCTTCAATCATCACGGTTTCGTTGCCGGCGATGTACGGTACAGCAAGTCCCGGTGAGCCACCGCTAAAGAATCTGAAATCCAGCATGGGTTGCTTAAGTGACTTGAACTGCTCCACATGCTCCTTGGGCAATTGGGCGCAGACTTCCTCGTGTTTTTGTTCGTACACCGGCAAATCCGCAGGCATCACACCGGCAAATGAACATCGTGGATACCACCCCTTACCAAAGACACCGAATCCGGCCGGCATCGGCATCAGATGCCAATCATGCGGTTGCCCCACGCAAATCCCTTCTGGTGTGAGCATCATGTTTGCATCTTCGAGATTGGGAAGCACCAATCCCTCAAGAGTTTCGCGCTTGTTCTTGATCACAAATCCACGGCCAATGGGATTTCGAGCGTAGATCATCGGAACTTCACCACCGGTTGAGTGAATGTCCACTCCCCCGTAAGCGCGCTCGTATCTCAGGTCCATCTCGACGAATGGCTTGGCTTCCGTGAACGCCGGCCCGACGAATGTTCTCCAACTCACCGTTCGGTCTCCGCTTACGACAATGTCTTTCCGGTGTTTGCCAACACTCACGGAGACTCCCATACGAATCACGGGTCGCGCTCTCGGCGCATGAGCCTTGCCGATAACAACAATGTCCGTCATGGTTTTCCACGGTACCAGATCCGACTCTACCTCACATGAGTTCACCAGTGGATCCCCTGCATCAAAGAACTTATCCGCCGGAACCAACTTTGCAGGTTCGCTGTTCGGAACGCAACGTCCATCGGGACTAAACGTGAAGCGGGACTTGGCAATCACCGAGAGCACCGGTTTCCCATTCGGGTCACTGGCCGGCAACAGGATATGGCTGAATTGTGGTCGGTTCATAACGGACTATGGATTGAGCTGTACCATGGCGCCCTTGACAGTATTGATTGCCTTTGCCGCAGACTCCACTGTCTGTCCACTGGTCTTGTTCGATGCCGTAGCTTCGGACTTCACATCCTTGCCCTCGATCCAAACATGATTGTCCGCGGATATCTCGATATCTTTAGCTTTCAATTTCAAGACACCGTCCCGGGCAGTAAACAGGAGACTTCCCCCGTCTTTGGTTTCGATCTCAATATGGTCGACATCATCATAGA
>CAZVXJ010000254.1:0-4706 GCA_964631675.1 uncultured Alphaproteobacteria bacterium | reverse complement strand
GCAGCTTCTGAATCCGAATTACCTTCAAGGATTTGACGGAGAGTGGTCCGTAACCGAGTTTGATGTGCCGCCGTCCGCATTGACCGATGACGGTACGCTTGAAATGTTCCTGAACATCGACGTCTGGAACAGCACCTGCAACTGGGCCACTCAAGTGAACTGGTCGCAGATTGAAGTGAGATTCCGCACGGACGATTGCAGCGAGCCGCCGTTCACTCCGGAGCTCAGTGGTTCGGATTGTATTGTGGATACTGCGACGATTTGCGTATCCGTCACCGGACCAGTTCCTGCAGACCCTGAGAATGAGCCGGTCACGTACCTTTATCGCTGGTTTGTGCAGAATGCCTTTACCAACGGCGGTTATGTCGATGATGAGCTGAATCCGCTGCATCCGATCGATCACAGCGGTGCCTGTGTGCCCGGATCAGACACGGAGCTTAATGACTTGTGGCGTGTAGAGGTTTATGCAGTGGACATTTGGGGAACGATTTCTCCGGAAGCAGGTGTCTGGTCCTTTGAGCCTGTCGTTGCAGGACCGTGCGGTCCACAGGTTCCTGCTGGATTTGACTTGGGCGACTTGTATATTCCATGGTGTGAGCCGGGCTATCCGCTTGGAACTGAGCTAACCGGCGGTCCTGCGAACGCCGTCTACGCCAGCGGCGTTGCATGGCTCGGCGCAACGGTAAGTGCTGATGAAGCTCCGAGTATCCCAGACGGTGATGACGGTGATGACGGTGTCGTGTTTCTAAACCCGCCGTGGATTCCTTGCGAGCAAGTGTGCGTCGGCGTGACGATCACCACGGGTCCCGCGTATGATGGACAGTCCATGTACCTGTACGCATGGAAAGATGGAAACCTCGATTGCGATTTTAACGACACCCAGTGTGACGGAGCTTCGGAATGCCTGATTCAAGGCGCGCTCATTCCTGAAATGCAAGCGGAAAGCAGCCAGTATTTGGAATACTGCTTCGTGGATCCAGGGATTCTGGATTCGGGCCGCTATGACGGCCGGTTGAGATTCCGTCTCTTGTCAACCAATCCCGGTTGTGCGGCTGCGCAAGCCGGAGTGGACGAGGTCCTTGGAGAAGTAGAGGATTACATTGTTACCGACTTGCAGCTTGAAGTGAATCTGCTTTCGTTCACAGCTGCGCAGGATCATGAAGCAGTTGCCCTTCGCTGGACTACCGCTTCCGAACGCGAAAACGATCACTTTGAGATTGAGCGGTCGCTCAATTCTGACTGGAACATCATTGGCAGTGTCGAAGGCGCCGGAACGTCTTCAAGCACCAGAGAATATGCTTTCATGGACCGCCAGGTAGAACACGGAAAGACATACCAGTACCGATTGATCGCGGTGGACGTGCAAGGCAATCGTCTGGTGAAAGGCGATGCGAGCTTGACGATGGGAACTTCCGATCCTGTGCTGATAACCGAGTACAAGCTCCACTCTAATTATCCGAATCCGTTCAACCCTTCGACGACTATAACATTTGACTTGATGGAGGCTGGCCCGGTGAAGCTCTCGGTGTTTGACCTGCTTGGCCGTGAGGTTGCCGTCATCGCAGAAGGGGTAAAGGAAGCTGGCCGGCACACGGTGACCTATCAGGCTGCCAGTCTTCCGTCGGGTGTCTACCTCTATCGTCTTGAAGCCGGATCCTTCACCGCAATGCAGAAAATGATGCTGTTGAAATAGCAATACTTAGCCCACGTATTGCAACTATGGTATTGTGGGTATATTGTGCGCAGATAGAAGGGGTGAAGATGCAAAGTCTTCACCCCTTTTGTGTGTTGATTGGGGTTCGCAGGGGTTGCATGCTTGCGATTTTGGGATACGAGCTTATATTAAGTCAGTCAACAGTGCCGTAGGACAAGCGGCCCTGTTGACAAATTGACCAGGCAAGTCCAACCCACTCGAAAACGCTTGATACGGCGTTAACAACCCCACCTGATATGAAATTCTTGCTCTATTACTCCCTGGCGGTGATTCTGAATTGTGCGAATCTTTTTGCACAGCCCGATACACTTTGGTCCTATGCGACTGAAGTAACCAGCGGTTCCAAGTATTTTGGTGCTACTCAGCTTGCAAATGGGTCCTTCGCTTTGGTCGGCGCCGCAGAAATCAGCAGCGGCCCGCAGCAAAAGGACTTGCTGGTCAGCAAGATTTCTTCGAATGGCAGCGAAGAATGGACGCGCACGCTGAACGTAGGGATGGAGCAGGACAATGAGGCGTGGGCGGCCGTTGAACTACCCAATGGGGATCTCAGCATCGTCGGATGGGGAAACAACCGCAGAGCCATCAACGTGGTGAACATTTCCGCAGGCGGGACGGTCGGCGAGTCATGGGAGTATCCGTCATCGGGACTCACACGTGCTACACACGCGATCCTCGCGCGGGATTCTTCGGTCATGATCTGCGGCTATCACTATGCCGGGTTTGAGAACGGTTCCGATTTCCGTCTGCTCAAGAAATCGGCATTTGGAGATACAACCTGGACCCGTCAGTACGGCGACACCGCGACGGATATCTGCTGGCGGATTCGGGAGGCAGAGTCCGGCGGATTCTTTCTGGCTGGGCAGACTGCAAGTTATGGACTGGGAGGTTCGGATTTTTGGCTGGTGCGAACTAATGCGAATGGCACTCAGCGTTGGCATCGGACTTTTGGTACTTCGTCCGTTGAAGTCTGCTACGATCTGGTTTCACACCCATCGGACGCATTGTACCTGGTGGGAAGACGACAAACCGCAGGTGCAACAACCGGCTACATTGTTAAGGCCGATACAAGCGGCAATGAAGTCTGGTCCGGCGCGTACACTTCAGGCGGAGCCGATACGCGTATTCACGGAGCCGCTCATTCTGTAGACGGAGGGTTACTCTGCGCGGGATGGTCGGGCGGCAGTGAAACGTCTCACCAGTGCTGGCTGCTCCGCGTCGGTGCGGCCGGTGATACGCTCTGGTCCTATGCATCCGGCCCGGAGAATTCCAGTGGATACTATGGTATTATCGCTGCAGCAGGCGGCGGATTTCTGGCGTATGGTTACACTACACTGGGAGAAGTTGAACGTGCATTCGCCGTGCGAATTGAGGCAGGCGACGGTATCCGCGGAACGGTGATGGGTGAGAGTACGGAAGAACCTGCGGGATCGGTTTATGTTCATGCGCTGGGCACCCCGTATCGAGTACGCACAGGGGACGACGGAAGATTTGCTCTGGAACTGGATCCGGGAATATACGACATTGAGCTCAGCGGGCCTTGCGTTGAAACGGACACGGTGTTCGGAATAGCTGCCTTTGCGGATTCAATTGCCGAGTACCTGTTTACGATTGGCCAACCGGATCTGGGGCCGATGCCGACATCGTTCAATCTGATCGGGCACAATGATACTGAGTCGTCTTATGTTGTGCGGATCGAGAACGGCGGCACTGGAGTCATGAATTTTGAATGCATCGTCGAGACCCTGCATCCCGAGGGAAATTGGCTGACCGCCGTGCCGTCGTCTGGAACTATCCTACCGCAGGAGTTTGAAGAGGTTGAGCTGCATCTTACTCCGGACACGACGAACAATGGGGTTTTTGAGTTTGAGGGTTTGTTTAGACTTCGCTCAAACTCGTGCCCGGATTCACATCTGGCAATTCCGGTGTTTCTAACTGTGCTAGATGCGGAGGAACGTGCCATTGTTGTGAATGAATTTGCCCTCCACCCGGCGTTTCCAAATCCGTTCAACAATTCAACGACCATTCGATTCGACCTGGCCAGCGCGAGCCCAACCAAACTCAGCGTCTTCGACGTTCAGGGCAGAGAGGCCGCTGTCCTGGTGGATGAGGTTCGCGAAACCGGTACTCACGCGGTGCGTTTTGACGCAGAGGGATTCTCCTCTGGAATTTACTTCTTCAAACTGGAAGCCGGGAATCATCACGCCGTGAACAAGGTAGTGATGATAAAGTAATGCACCAGGAGTCTTAGATAACTTGAACGGATTTCGGCACGAGCAGATCGTGTCCGGCGAGAAAGAAGCGGCCCCCGGAGTTTTCCGGGGGCCGCGCTTTTCGGTCTAGTTCATTGACCCCTCTGCCCCCCACAAGTTGTGGGAGGCAGGGAATACTCAATGACTATTTCATTCCAACTTCACTCGGCTTTGAAGGCGCCGACTCGAGCAATGCGCCATCCCACGACGTGACAACATAGAATAGACGGGAATTCACGGGTGGTGCGAACGAGAGGTTTGTTGCCGCTGTCGAACCTACCAACGTGTTGAACGTACCGTCTGCACCTGTCGTCGAAGAATAAACGCGGTACTGCGGAGCACCCGTGGGCTGCCAGCGCAGCGTGTACTGGTTCGTCGCAGAAACATAGCGGATCGTCAGAGCCGTCGGCGCATTCAGACCCACAATGAAGGTGACGGGAACCGTGAATGGATCCTCATCCGGATCATTGCTGCTGATGACCAGGTTGCCTGTATAGCTGCCTTGAGTCAAATCACCTGCGTCAAAGTTCAGTGTCACGTTTGCACACTGGCCCGGAGGAAGTTCACCGGAGGCAGGCGGAGCAACACTCAGCCAGTCCACCGTCGCGTACAAACGTATGGCCATGTTACTGTGCAGGTAGGCTGCGTCATTGACGATGTTCAATCCGACTGTTCCGGTCTCGTTGTTTGTGCCGACTGCGCACTGTGTGAAGTTGCCTGTGAGGTCTTCATACTGGTAGAGA
>CAZVXJ010000253.1:0-4707 GCA_964631675.1 uncultured Alphaproteobacteria bacterium | reverse complement strand
TTCGACGTACCCTTCATCCTTTGCGCCAGTCTCCACAACACGTCGCGCAAACTCCTCTCCTCCGACCTGCACGTAGACTACGGACGTACCATCCTCATCGAGAACTGACGACTCGGGAACCGCCAGAGCCTCCCGCGATGACCGGGTCTTTAGATATACCTGCGCGTAACTGCCGGGGCGGAAAAGTGCATTGGTGTTATTGAGTTCGAAAATCACCGGAACGCGTCGTGTCACGGGATCAAGCAAAGTACTCACCGTGACAAGCCTGCCTCCAAGACTGGAAACCCGGTAGATCTGATTGGAACCACTCAGGGAAAAGGCGGCATCGTTCACCTGATCCAATCGGCCGGATTCTGACACTGGGACTTGGACTTCCAGCCAAATTCGGGATGGATCAATGATGTTAAAGAGGTGCTCTCCCGTTTCAACGTGCTGACCAAAGCGCAAATGAATGTCCGTAATAACTCCGCTGGCTGGAGCACGCAGATTAAAATGCTCACCCTCACCAAGCATCTCATCAATGTCGGAGTCTAATCCCCCAAGCGCACCTCGTACCCGGCTTCGCTTGTTCTCCAAGTCCAGTCTGGCCTCTTCTTTTCGTTTTGCAGATACCGCTCCTTCATCCGCGAGCCGGCTGACACGCTCGTGATCGGCCTTGGCCAACCGATAGTCATTCAGCAACTGTGTCCAACCACTCTCCGGACCACCTGAGGGAGCAACTCGGGCGAGGACTTCTCCTTTGGACACTCGCTGCCCCGGACGAACTATCCCGTGTTGAGGATCCGGCATCAGCACACCGTCAAACGGAGCAAATACTTCAGCTTCACCGACACCCGCTGCCTTTATCTCACCTAATGCCCGTATGTTATCTGAAAGAGTCCGACGACTCAAGGGTTCGGTTGCAAACTCGACTTGCCACTGCTGCTCCTTCAGAAAGGTCACATACTCCTCTGCAGGCTCTTTCGCGTGGTCCTCGTGCCCGGGTGATTCTGCATGTGCTTCACCATCATCGTGAGCATGCCCCTCACCCTCTCCATGAGCTGCATGATCGTGACCGGCGTGAGCTTCGGCTTCCGTGGCAGCTACGTCAATGTCGTCGAAAACCACTCGCTGGGTGCGCCCCTCGCGTTTCAGACCAAAAACCATCTCATACTCACCTTTAGCGGGAATTGTAACATTCATGCGAAAGATTCCCGCCCGTTCGGGACTGCCAGCTTCTGTTCTCTGCACTTCTCGACCATGTTGCATGAATTGCAAAGTCAGAGAACCGGCACTGACCGCCCTATTTGTTGCCAAGTCTGTGACGTGCGCGAGCACTTTGCTCTCGTGTCCGCTGAACATGTCCGTTAACTCGACAAAGACTTCAAGACTGTCTTGCCATGCCGTGAATGACTGCGCTTCTTCGCCGTGATCATGACCGGAGTGCTCGGCTCCGATCTCATCGTTGTGGATATTCTGATCAGAGTCGGTCCTGGACCTACAACTGGAGACTGCCAGCGCAGCCGCAAATGTTGAAACTGCAATCAATGTAAAATATTTCTTCATGGTTAGTTCTCCAGGGGTTCAAGACCAGCGACTCTGCGCAACTCGGCACGCGCGACTGCCACTGAATTTCTCAGCTTTAGGGCTGCATCCTGTGCATCAATGCCGGTTCGCAGCGCGTCTACAAGCTCCAGCGCACTCATTTCCCCTTCCAAATACAACCTCACACCGCGATTCACATTCGCGTTGGCGCTGTCCGCCAACGAGCCCACCTGAGTTGATTGTATCTTTTCGACCAGTTGAAGCTGCTGAAAGGCAGATCGAATCTGCTGTTCCACAAACTGTTGCTGATTTCTGTGCTGAATCTCTGCCTCTGCAAACTCCGATCGTGCTACCGCTGCTTCGCTTCTGCGTTGGCCCCACAGCGGGATTTCCAGCTCGCCTTCAACGTAGAGACCGCCGGGACCGGGATCAACCGTCTTGTCGCCGATTCCCAAACTGAGGTCCGGGAGTTGATTCCAGCGAGCCTGTGCGACCGCCTGTCGTGCCGCATCAAATGCCTTTGCAGATCGCGTGAGTTCAGGTCGATGCTGCAGCGCATGGTTTACCGCATCGTCTTCCGATTTGAAGGGAGTAGATGGCGGATCTACCAACTCTAAAGCTTGAAAATTCGCTGCTGAAAGTCCCGTCAACAGAATCAAGTCCGACAGTGCGTTTGAGGTCTCTTTCTGGAGTTCCTGTTTGTGATTTTGAAGCTGAATCTTCTCCAGCACGAATCTCTGCTCATCATACGGAGCGATGTCTCCGAGTTCGCGACGAGCTGTAGTCGCCTTCGACAAATACTCTGTCTGCACGAGCACGCTGTCCAGTAGTTCGCTTTGCCGTTGGATGCGGTCATATTCATAGGCCTGAGTCAGTACTTGAAGAATGAGTTCTCGCTTTGCCTCGATGTATTCAGCTTGCGCTGCTGCATAAGCTGACTTTGCCGAACCATGCTTCGAGGCCTGGGACCAGAGAAAGCCCAAGCTCTGCCGCACGCCAATGATGCGCTCGGTGGTTCCGGCGTCATCATTCAGGGATTCTTGTGATCCGAATACCGAGGGATTAGGGAGAGCTCTGCTGCTCGTGTAGGCTGAACGGGCACGAGATAGATTCGATCGCGCCTGTGCCAGCACGGGCGAGGTCGAGTCGAGGGATGCGACGATCTGCTGCAGCGATAGTGCGTGAGGTTGAGCTGCGGAAGGAGAGAAAGAAACTGAAACAAAAAACGCTCCAAGCAGGAGCGTCAACCAAGTTAGTTGAGATGGCATTCCTGTACTCCATGTTCACATGTGTGTAGCCGCGCCATTCGGGCGCGGAGTTATCCTCTTAGTGAATCAGGAGTACAGTCGTGGAGGGCGTTCTATGGCGAGAAGAAATGTCTCATAGGTGGGGTTAACTTGAATATGCTCAGCGAGCGCTTCAGGCAGGCGGTGAGCATCGTGTGTTGCTGTTAGAATACCAATCACCACGGTGTGGCAAAGGCAGCCGCATTTGCAGTCGTCGTGTTCTCCGGCTGCGGCCGATGAAGAGTGCTCATGCCCATCCTCGCAAGCATGACCCATCGTGCGAACCAGCGGCGACGCGGTGATCAGCAAGGTGAAGACAGTGAGACTGATGATAAGTAGTTGGCTTTTCACGGTGCGAACGGCATATAGGGCATTGAGCCTCAAACTGTAACATACGCCTTTTTGTTCCGTGAAATGACTATTTCGTCAGGATGGCACGTGACAAACCAGCTTAGTATACATTCAGAATACCCCCCGCTAAGTTCATATTTAACAATGGTTTAAATGTGGATACGGCGGGAATTGATAGAGCCGTCGAGTTTCGAACATGCCATGTAAGGTACTCATAATCAACAAGAAAGCCACCTGCGTGGCTTTTCTCGTTTAACCATTGAATCTATATTTTGGCATCGAACCGCAACCCAAGACAGGACAAGAACAGGACGGTGAATCCGGGGTGCATGGGGCAAAAAGGCGGATTGAGAGCACAGCAGCGTAGACGTGGCATCGGCCCAGTGCAACTATATGCTTACCACCATCTATTTGTATGTGCCAGTGTCATTGTCCAGCAGCGGTTGCTAATCCTCTTTCCTTTTCAAGCAGCGGAAAGAATCTTCGGCCAGCATTATGCGCATCTTGTCCACTGGCTGAGTGAAAACAGCGGGGTTGTTTCTCAATTCTACTTTCGATTTGTCGCTGCATTGGAGATGCTGTTCAGCATGCCTCGAAAAATGAGCACATGCACCGGATACAATAGATACCAGTAAGCAAGCCCCATCAGTCCAACAGGATCATAGATCGCGGTCGAGTAGATTGCGGATCGGGTGTCGTCTATCGGTTTCACTTCAAATTGCAACCAAGCACGTCCGGGCAGCTTCATCTCGGCTTTAAGCCGCAGCAAGGTATCGTTTTCAATCGCCTCGACTCTCCAGAAATCCAGCGCATCACCGGGCAGCAAATGCTCCGGATCCCGTCTTCCTCTTCGCATTCCCACACCCCCCGCCAAGAGATCCAACCAACCTCGGAGCTTCCATAACCAATCTAGGTGGTACCAGCCCGAGTTGCCTCCGATTCTACGAATCGGTTCGAACGCTTTGGACTGATTACACGGCACGATAATGTGCCGGGAGTCTACGATTCGAGTCCCGTAGTGGGCGGTCATCGTATTTGTGGTCTTGCTTCCGGCGGAGTATGCATCCGACCATCGGGTTTGCGCAAACGCGTGCTCCTCGTTCATGAGCGCGCGTTCCATAGCCTGGCGAACGTTCATCGGCCTTACCGTAAATGCCGCAATGGCGCGCCCCGTGTCCGCGACGGTTTCGTTTCTCAGGCTCTCAATCAGCTTACGACCAACACGAGCATATACCGGTGTGACCAGTCCCAACCACAAGCTCGAAATCCGTGGACTCAAAAGGGGAACTGGGATGATCCATCTCTTTAATCCCTTGAGTTGCGCATACTCGCGGAGTAGATTCTTATAGGTGATCCGATCCGGACCGCCAATCTCGAATATCTTATGATCTCGAGTTTGAATCTGGATTGCGTCTATTAGATAGGACAAGACGTCCTCAATGGCTATCGGCTGAGTAAGCGTCTCTGTCCAGCTTGGAGTGGTCATTACCGGCAACCTGCCAACCAATGTGCGCAGAATCTCAAAGGAAATGCTCCCTGAACCGAT
>CAZVXJ010000252.1:0-4772 GCA_964631675.1 uncultured Alphaproteobacteria bacterium | reverse complement strand
TTCAACGACTTGCACCACTTTTAGATTCACCGCAGTTTGTCTTCATGAAGACTTATGCATCGCGGGCGTTCGGAAATACCTACCCAGATTCCGTACACGACGCAACCTCGAGGGATATTCTGGCGACAAATACTTATTGGCATGGCAATCCCTATCGCAGCATGGAAGAAATTCTTGCATGGGCGCCAGATACAACGGAGGAGAGTGGTTGGTCGGCCGATTACGAAGACAATCCCTACGTGCAAGTTTCACGCTTTCGCAATGATTTCATTCCGGAGAATGATCCGACACTCGAAAGTTATTGGTTTCTAATCGTCAACAGACGGGCGCTGGAGCACGAGAGAAGGAAAATCAGGCTGGTCGTGAACGTGGACACGGCACATGCAGATGATCCATACTTCATCACGTACATTTTGGGCGACTCTACGAGACTGGCAGAACCATGCGCGACATTAATCGAAGGCTGTGCCAACAGATTTGTGGATGTCATTCTGGAACCCGGGGAAGCCGAATTGGTTCACTTCTTTCGGGGAGTACTCGGCTGTGACACAACGCACGCCTATATCGACAGCTTAACGATTCGTCGCTCAGCATTGAATAAGGTGACTCTGAAGTGGGAAGAGATTTTTTGGACAGAGAACGCCGACACTTTTGATGTGGATACCTATTTCATATACGGCTCACGATTACATGACGGACCGTTCATGCCGATAGGACTCTCGACGACGACAAGCTATGTAGATTCAGTTTTCACGACAGAGCCGAAGTATTACTACATGGTACAGGCTTGCGGGACGGTCAGAACAGGAGAATAAAATATCGAGAGCGGAATTCGAGGAAGCCCCTGCCCCCCATAAATGGGGGGTAGTTGTTTCAGGTAAATGGGAGATTGTTGTTTGATATGATTGGGGTGGATTGTTTCTGGAGAATTAATTTTGTAAATTGAGGCTATGGAGACAACGCGAACACAGCCCGATTCACCGCTGGCCGAGCGGATGCGGCCGCAGACGCTGGCGGATGTGGCCGGGCAAGTGCATCTGCTGGGGCCGGATGGGCTGCTGACCAAACTCGTGCGCTCGGGAAACTTGCCGTCGCTGATTTTTTGGGGAGAGCCGGGAACGGGCAAAACGACGCTCGCGCGGATTCTGGCCAAGGAATCCCATTACACATTCATCCCGGTTTCTGCGGTGACGACCGGCGTGCGCGACCTGCGCGAAATTCTGGAGACGGCGCGGTCCGCGCGGAAGGAGGGCAAACGCAGTCTGCTGTTCGTGGATGAAATTCACCGCTGGTCGAAATCGCAGCAGGATGCGTTGCTTCATGCGGTGGAGGACGGAACCGTGACGCTGCTCGGCGCGACGACCGAGAATCCGTCTTTTGAAGTCATCTCGCCGCTGTTGTCGCGCGCGCGAGTGCTGCGGTTTCAGCAACTGACGGCCGACGAACTGCGTAAATTATTGCATAGGGCATTGAAAGAGGACGCGCTGCTCTCGCAGAAGCAGATTCAGATTACGGAAGACGGCGAACATGCGCTGCTTGCGCTGTCAGGCGGAGATGCGCGCGCGCTGTACAACGCGCTGGAATTGGCGGTGAGTATTGCGCAGCCCGAAAGTACCCCCCCTGCCCCCCCGCTAAAGCGGAGGGGTGAAGAAAAAAAGCAAGCGGAGGGGAAAATTGTAATTGATGCTGCATTGATTGAGCAGAGTGTGCTGAAGCGAATGCCGATCTATGATAAGAAAGGCGATTCGCATTATGATACGATTTCCGCGTTCATCAAATCCGTGCGCGCGAGCGACCCCGACGCCGCGGTGTATTATCTCGCGCGGATGCTGTCGGCGGGGGAAGATCCGCTGTTTGTGGCGAGACGGTTGATCATTCTGGCGAGCGAGGACATCGGCAATGCCAATCCCAATGGACTGGTTCTTGCAGTAGCGGGATATGATGCCGTGCATTCGATCGGGATGCCGGAAGCGCGGATCGTGCTCTCGCAGGTGACCACGTATCTGGCGTCATCGCCGAAATCCAATGCGGCCTACAAGGCGATCAATGACGCGCTGGCTGCCGTTGAACAGGAGAGTTTTCCTTCCGCCGTGCCGCTGCATCTGCGAAATCCGGTGACAGGTTTAATGAAAAAAGAAGGCTTCGGACAGGGCTACATCTATCCGCACGATCATCAGGGACACTTTGTGGAGCAGCAGCATTTGCCGCCGCCGTATCAGGACACACTATTTTACAAACCGACTGATCAGGGCAAGGAACTTGAGATTGGAGAAAGGCTGAAGCGATGGTGGAAGAAGAGACGGGAGCGATGAGAAATCCAAAATCCAAAATCCAAAATCCAAAATTTTTGTTACGTCTTATTCTGCTTGCTTTGCTCGCGATCATTACAACTTTGGCAAGTGCGCAGCAGTCGAAGCCAAAAAGCTGGAAGGACAACGCGATTGAGGCGCTGCTTGCAGGAGACCGTGCGAAGGCGATCGAATGGTACAAGAGGTGGATGGAAGCCGATCCCGGCGATCATATCTCACTCTACAATCTTGCCTGTGCCTATTCCCTATCAGATTCCATCGATCAGGCGATTGATGCCCTGCGCCGCTCGGTAGAGGCGGGCTGGGCCGATTCAATTCATACTGAGAGCGATCCGGATCTGAAGCCGCTGCATCAACACAAACAATTTCGCAAACTTTTGTCCGAAGCGGCCAGAAACTCACGCTTGCGCGCCGGAGGATTTACCGAGCACTTCTGCAAGCAGGAGAAGGCGGGGCGGTATCTGCTGGTACTGCCCGATGATTATGACCCCGCAAAACCTTATCCACTGGTAATCATGCTGCACGGCCACGGGCAGAATGCACAGCACTTTGCCGAGGTCGCGCATCTGATCAATTCGGCGAATTTCATTTATGCCGTTCCCGAAGGACCGTATATCGCTGCCGAAACCGAGGGCAACGGCTTCTCTCACTTTCGTGAGCTGACAAACTACGGTGACGATCCGATGACGGGAGAGCTCAGCATTGAGTGGGTGATGAGTGTGAATGCCGACGTGCGGCGCCGCTATGCAATTGAGGGCGACAAATTCTGGATGGTCGGCTACAGTCAGGGCGGCGCGCTCGCGCATGCGGTGGCGGCAACGCATCCGGACTCCGTCGCGGGCTATGCGGTGCATGGAGGTTATTTCATACCGAATTCAATTCACACGGACAACTTGAAAGCCATGAAGGATGCGGGGGTGAAAATTCTGATTACACATGGTCAGAAAGACCCTGCAATTGGCCCGGAAGAAGCCGCGTATGCCATGAGTGCCTTCAGGCAATTCGGTGTGAGCGCAGAACTCCAGCTGATTCCCGATCTCGGTCATGAATTGAATGGTGACGTACGGAGCAAAATTGATCAGTGGCTGAGAAAGGAAGTTGTCAGCACTCAGAGCAAGTAGTCAGCGCTAATAGACTTCGGGTATGTGAGGACACATGCCCCGGCATGATCATAAAAGAAGCGAACCAATCCGGTTCGCTTCTTTATTAAAGAGGTGACTGCGGCTAATTCATTATGCCGTCATGGCCGCATTTCTTACAGCCGGAAAGATCATCGTCAGTTTGGTGCCATGTCCCCACTTGGAATCCAACCCCAGTTTGGCATTGTGAATTTCTGCGATATTCTGCAAAATGTTCATGCCCAGTCCGGTGCCGCCGGATTCCACTTTGGTGGTAAAGTACGGTTCAAACACTCGCGGCATGACATCCGGATGAATTCCCGTGCCGGTGTCCTGCACAAACACTTCGATGGAATCGCCGCGGCTGTGCGCGCCGATGGTCAGAGTACCTTCGCCCTTTTCCTGAATGGCATGACAGGAATTGATGATCATGTTGATAAACGCGCTTTCAAGACCGTGGCGCTCTCCCATGATCGGCGGAAGTGAGTCATCAATATCGAGCACAATTCGCAGCGGCGCGCTCGTGTTATCATGCACAAATCCCCGCAGGCTGCCGGTAGTGCTTTCCATCATGTCGACTGTGCTGAGCAGGAGCTGGCGGAGATCAAGAATTTCAAATTCGGGCTTGGCCGGGCGGGTAAGATTACGCAGATTCTTGACAATTTTTTCGATGCGGACACTGAGCGCGGCAATCGTCTCCAGATCTTTCTCGAGCGACTCCTGCGGCGGAATACCGTCCCGCTTCAGACGCATTTGCAGCAGCTCCACGCGCCCCTTGACCGGCATCAGGCTGTTATTGATTTCGTGTGCGATGCCACCGGCGAGCTGGTTAACGGTTGAGCGCTTTTCCGACTCCACCAGTTTTTGCTCAAGCTGCTTCTGGCCTGTGATGTTTTCCAGGATGACGCCTACGCGGTCCATCTGATCGCCGGCCTTGTGCACATTGAAGAAAGAGTAGGCGATGGCTTCCCGGCCAATCTGCAGCATGGATCGCTTGCCTTCGCCGCGTTCCAGATAGTCCTGCATATCCCCCAGAATTCGGAGCATCGTCTCCGGTGTGCAGCACTTCACATCGGCGAATCCCGCACCCCGTGGAAGCGACGCATTGCCGAGCAATCTGGAAGCTTGCGGGTTTGCATACTCCATGCGAAGCGAGTTGTCCAAAATCAGTACGCCGTGCGGCTGGCTCTTCAAGACGGCATCAAGATATTCCTGCACGTCGCGGTAGCGCGCGCTGGCTTCCTTCTCCGCTTCAATCAGGCGCGCGTTCTCGATGGCCACTGCGGCAAGCTGAACGAAGGTCTGGAACAGAACAAGGCTGGTTTGATCGAAAACTCCCGCAAGT
>CAZVXJ010000251.1:0-4793 GCA_964631675.1 uncultured Alphaproteobacteria bacterium | reverse complement strand
GTCAACGGAAAACTCAATCTGGGCGGTACGACCAACGACAACAGCGGCACACAGGCATTCGTTTCCGGCACGAACAACAAGTCGCGCGGGAGCTACTCGACTATCGCGGGCGGCGGCGGTGCTACTGCCGTCGACTCCAACTTAGCATCAGGCTCGCATACATTTGTCGGCGGGGGCCGGCGCAACTCTGCACTGGGTACCGAATCCGGTGTTGGCGGTGGAATGGGAAATGTGGCCGGCGGCACCAATTCATTTGTGGGCGGAGGGTACTTCAACAAAGTGCGTGGCGATTATGCCGTAGTCTGTGGTGGAGGAGGGACCGCTCAAAATGACTCCAATCAGGCTTCGGGCAGACAGGCATTCGTGGGTGGTGGTGCCAGAAACTCTGCGACATCGCTTTTTACCGCAGTGCTCAGTGGCCGGGCTAACATCGCCGGCGACTCGGGGGCGGTCATATGCGGCGGTCATGATAACTCCGCTACGGGTGATACCGTGTTTCTCGGGGGTGGATATTCCAATAGTGCAGCCGGCGACTGGAGTGTACTTGCGGGTGGTTATGACAATAGCATTAGTGCTTCAGGCGAAGGAGCTGTTCTTGCAGGTGGAATCATGAACCAATCAAACAATCTCGGGTCCACTGTTGGCGGGGGTAACAACAATAGTTGCAGCGGGATGTACGCCACCATAGCCGGCGGAACTAACAATGCTGCATCGGGGGTATACGCGTCCATTCCTGGCGGCAACGGAAACAACGCATCTGGAAGATATTCGTTTGCGGGCGGAAAGCAAGCGTCCACGGCTGCCAATCATGGCGGAGCTTTTGTATGGTCTGATTCAACCGGCGGCATGTCTTCGTTTGGCGCCAACACGTTCACAGTCAGAGCCGTTGGTGGTTACAGGTTATATACGAGTGCGGCTGGAGGAGCGGAACTACCCTCTGGCTCCGCACTATGGCAAGCCATCTCCGACTCAACGAAGAAGCGAAATAAGCGGCCAGTCGACACGGAAGAGATTCTGGATAAAGTCACCCGTCTCCCAATCAAAAGATGGAGCTACCTCACCCAGGATGAATCCATTGAGCATATCGGACCAATGGCACAGGATTTTTGGAATCTTTTCCAAGTGGGAGATGACTCGCTTGCAATCTCCATGCTCGATCCAAGCGGAATTGCCCTTGCGGCAATTCAGGAACTTGCGCACCGCAACACTCTGCTTGAGTCACGCAATTTGAAACTCGAGGAGCGGCTGCGTGACATCGAAACAAGACTGGACCAAGTTCAACCCGTGAGGTTAACACAAGCAAAATGATGGAGTTCATCCTCGGGCCCACACGGACTATGGTCGAGGATTAACGGCTTAGCGAAAGACCTCCGAAGTCACGACATCACGTTGAAGGCCGGACTGATTGGCATTGCCAAACAGTCCGGCTAATTTTTTTGTCCACTTGGAGTTGCGAAGACTATTACAGATGTTTGTATCTGTTTAGATATGATACAGTCTGCTGAATCATGTCCCGCCACTTTTCAAATCCCTCCTTACGGCTCGAATTGACTGTTGGTCAACCAGCCAGACAGCAGTGGTCACAACTGTAAACCCTGCACAAGGCCCGTTCTGTGGCGTGTCCAGCATAGCATTTCGCCCTTGACTTCATCGACAAATTGCCGTAACTTGTTATAACTTTTAGAGGAAGAGTCTCATCCAACGAGCGCGGAGGTTAAGCATGTTATCGCGAATTTTGTCGTTTTTTCTGATCTTAATGACTATGGCCGGCTCGGCCTGGGCACAGGGTTTTTCGGCTTCATTACTTGAAACAGATCAACAGCTCACTGCTGGTTGCAGCGGAAGTAATATTGATCCCAATGCTCCGCCGCTTGGTGATGCTACGCTGGTCTTCATCTATTGGGATGACGATAGTGACGGCATCGACGCAGATGATGGGCTCGCCCCAGTGGGCGAGGGCGTTGGACAGGTTAACTACAATACGTTCTTGATGAACGGTTGTAGCCAGGATTTCTGCGGGTACTTTGCTACGACTGTGAATTTTGTTTCAAACGGTCAGCTACCCTCCCCTCCACGTTATTACTTACGTGTCTGTGGTCCGACCAATCATCTTGTTTCTAATGTGTTTACATTGGCACCTGGCCCTCAGGAGGCGGAGATGTCAACTTGGGTTTGCAATCCTTCACCCTGCGCCGGCTGCCAGCCACCCCCGACTCCGTCCGCGATGACGGCCAGTGACAGTTCATGCACAGGCGTCACATTGAATTGGAGTTACGGTTTGAACGCGGAACAGGTTGATCTGTTTCGAATCAGCAAGAATTCGGAGTTGGGTACAGAACAACTGGGCACGGTTACCTACGTTCCAAACCAGCCGAACTACACATTCACAGATCCCAACGGACAGCCGTCCATTACTTACGAATACCGGGTTGAGGCCCGGAGGGTTTGCGGACCGGGAGATACAACCTATTCAGTGCGAGCAGCTGATGGAGGAACGCGAAGACCGCTTCCGCTTGCACCAACGTTAACGTCCGTCTCAACGACTTTCTGCGATTCAGTTGGCGTGAATTTCACGTATACGACGAACAACGGCGTGGATTCTTTTTATGTCAAGCGCAACGGGGTCACAGTCGGGGCGGTGGCCGCCGAGGGGCAGCCCGGCGCCAGGCACTTCAGACATGCCGGTGCTCCTGCAGGGGTTGCATCCTACACAGTTGTTGGACACAGCAACTTTGGTTGCGGTGAAGGTGTACCATCGAATGCTCTGAATGGCTCGAACGTTGACCTTCTTGCTCCGGCGAACTTGAGTGCGACGGACAATTTGGAGAACAGTGTTCTGGTCACTTGGAATGATATAACCGGCGAGACTGGGTATCAGGTGTGGCGTTCCGCAGCGGACGGTAGTGGGGCTCAGTCCATCGGTACGGTGGGTGCAAATGTCTTGCAGTTCACGGACAACACGTGCGTGAACGGATCGCCTGCACGCCGCTACTGGGTGCACGCGACCGGCGGCAACTGTGGACTGGGAGATGCGGCGGCGTATGATCTTGGAGCGTGTGGAGTCTCGTGCTCAACTCCAACGAACGTCAATGCGGCCGATGGAGTCAGTTGCGAGTTCGTGGCAGTCACCTGGACGGATCTCGCTTCCGAAACCAGCTATGTGATCTATCGAGATTTGGCATTTTTGGGAACTGCTCCCGCCAATGCGACTTCATTTAATGACAACACGGCCGCGGCCAATGTCACGTATAGCTACACGGTGCGAGCGGTTTGCAGCGGCACCGATACCAGCGGGCACAGCACGGCCAATACCGGATTCCGTTTGGGTACGCCTGGTCAGGTGCAGGGTTTGACCGCATCCGTCAACAGCTGTTTCGGAGTGCAGCTCAATTGGACGGCGATTGGATTCGCAAGCAGCTTTATCGTGAATCGCGACGCCCAGGATATCGCCACTGTCAACAATGGTGCTGCTACTTCTTATTTTGACTCAACCGCGACGGTGGGCAATCACACCTACACAGTTCGGGCAGCAAACACTTGCGGTTCAGGGACGCCTTCGGCACCGGCCGTAGGTACTCGACTGCCTGGAGCTCCGGCGGCACCGGCTGGATTCGCCGCTACCGATGGACAGTGTGACGGCACTCACTTGACCTGGACGGATGTTGCCGGCGAAACGGCTTATCAGATTTGGCGCGCCAATGAAGACGGAACCGGCCCCGCGCAAATCGCCAGCAATTCTGCTGATGATGTGACCTACGATGACTTGACCGGTACTCCGGGAACGGTCTATCGATATTGGGTTGTGGCCACGAACACTTGCGGCAACAGTCCAAACTCAAATACCGACAACGGTTCTCGTAATGCAACACCTGCGGCACCGACGGGTCTTTCCGCCACCGACGGAACCAACTGTGGTGCGGTCAGAGTCACATGGACTGATGTGACCGGTGAATCGGGTTATCAAATTTTGCGTGATGCAGTGGTGATCGCTACGACCGCTGCCAATGCAACGGCCTATAACGACTCCACAGCGGTGCCAGGCACGACGTACAGTTACTCGGCGCGCGCTACAAACACTTGCGGCAACTCCGTGATTAGCAATTCAGACAATGGATCGCGCGGCGCGGTACCTGCACAGGTTCAAAATGTTCAGGCGTCAGAAAACGACTGTCAGAGAGTTCTCGTCACGTGGAATGCTCTTGCCGGAGTGGATAGCTTCCAGATTCGCCGGGACGGAGTTCGCGCCGGCAGCACGGCGGGCGGAGTCACGACATTTTCTGATTTCAATGCTCAGGTTGGAGTTGTCTACCAGTACACAGTTGCGGCTTACAACCATTGCGGACAGGGTACCGCATCGACGCCCAATTCGGGTCAGAGAATTTTGGGTGCTTTGCCGCCAGTCAGCAACGTGAGCGCAACCAACAACAGTTGCGCGACAGTTGTGGTCACTTGGTCTGAAATCGCAAATGAGGACAGTTTCCAGGTTCGTCGTAACGGAACACGAATCGGAGCCGTCGCGGCCAACGTAACCATTTTTACCGATGTAACGGCACAAGTGGGAATCTCGTATCTCTATACCATCGTTGCCTACGACGAATGTGGAGCTGGAACGGAATCCAACGCGGCAACCGGTTCGCTGGCTCCGCGTCCCGCCGCTGTAACCGGTCTGACCGCGCAGCAAGGCTGTCCGACCATTCAGTTGTTCTGGAGTGTGACGGCCAATGCTACCGAGTATCGCGTGCAGAGAGACGGAGTGCAGATTGGCGTCGTGGCTCATCCGCAGAACTCGTTTA
>CAZVXJ010000250.1:0-4835 GCA_964631675.1 uncultured Alphaproteobacteria bacterium | reverse complement strand
TTCTTGGTTCTTGATTTTCCACTGCGGGAGTAACTCAGTGGTAGAGTTCCACGTTGCCAACGTGGCTGTCGCGGGTTCGAATCCCGTCTCCCGCTCGAAGAAAGTAGCAATGTTGAAAGCTGAAAATAGAAAGTGAAAATTTTCAACCTTTTTCTTTTGACTTTGAGCTTTGAACTTTCTTGTTTCGTATTGGCGCCGTAGCCAAGTGGTTAAGGCGGAGGTCTGCAAAACCTCTATTCAGCGGTTCGAATCCGCTCGGCGCCTCCGCGCCTAACCTTGGTTCGTTAAAAGACGGATGGGCCGGGGTGGTGAAATGGTAGACACAGGGGACTTAAAATCCCCAGGGACTTATCCTCCCGTGCCGGTTCGAGTCCGGCCCTCGGCACGAGGCGGCTTCGCGGCCGGTGAATGACAGTCCGTGACCGCATCTGTTTGCGGTTTTTTTGTGACTGTCTGCTCGCTATCCGAGTTCTCCAATCTGCTTTCAAATTTTCTTTCATAGTCAGTTTCTTTTTTCGTTTCGGGCGATTAGCTCAGTTGGTTAGAGCGCTTGCGTGACATGCAAGAGGTCACAAGTTCGAATCTTGTATCGCCCACACACTGCATGTGATCCCCTTCTCCGAACTCGGCTATCGTAGTGCGCATCGCGACGCGCATGACGTGTTGCATAGGCGCTTACCAAGCACGAGTTCAGCGGCTCACGAGCCGCGCTACGGTGCAGATGCGGTGGATTTTTTTGGTTTTTATTCCATTTGGATTTTCTTTGAGCGACGTAGAACTTATCCTTAATGATGGCCGCAAGGTCAGTGTTCCCTCGGGCACTAAGCCGAAGGATGTGCTGCCGCCCGATCAGCAAGTCGGAGCGAACGGCGTCCTCGTGGCCGTACTTGACGACAACATTTGGGACATCTATCGCCCGCTAGACCACGGTGGCAAGCTGCGTTTTGTAACCTTCAGTGAACCAGAAGGAAGACTTACTTATTGGCACTCGGCGGCGCATCTAATGGCTCATGCGATTAAGGAACTTTGGCCCGAGTCGCAGCTGACCATTGGTCCACCCATCGAGGATGGTTTCTACTACGATATCGATTCTCCACATGTTTTCAGTCAGGAAGACTTTCCGCTGATCGAAGCCCGCATGGCCGAAATCGCCAAGCGAAATCTTCCGATCGTGCGAAAAGGAGTCCCGCGTGAAGAAGCGATTGCACTCTTTAATAAGCTCGGTGAGTATTACAAGATCGAAATGATCAACGAGCTCACTGAAGATTTGACTGTCTACGAACAGGGCAATTTTATTGATCTTTGCCGTGGCCCGCATCTGGACACTACTGCTCGCATTAAGCATTTCAAGATTCTGAATGTGGCAGGCGCCTATTGGCGCGGCAGCGAAAAAAACAAGATGCTGCAGCGGCTGTATGCAACCGCATACCCGACAAAAGAGCAGCTTGAAGAGCACCTTCATCGAATCGAAGAGGCGAAACGTCGCGATCACCGCAGGCTCGGCAAAGAACTCGATCTGTTCAGTTTTCATAGCGAATCCCCTGGTGCGGCCTTCTTTCATCCCAAGGGGCAGATTATTTGGGATGAGATTGCGAGCTACTGGAGGGCCAAACATCGTGCAGCAGGCTATCAGGAACTCCGCACTCCCTTTGTATTGAACGAAGAGTTGTGGAAGAAATCAGGACATTACGATCACTACCGTGAGAACATGTACTTCACGGAGGTCGAAGAACAGTCCTATGCCTTGAAGCCGATGAACTGCCCGGGACACTGTCTGGTTTATGCGAATCACCAGATATCCTATCGGGATCTGCCGCTGAAGTACTGCGAAATGGGGACAGTACACCGTTATGAAAAAAGCGGAGTACTGCACGGCCTTTTCCGAGTGAGGGTATTTACTCAGGACGATGCACATATTTTCGTCACACCGGATCAAATCGAGGAAGAAGCGGCGAAAGTCGTCGAGTTTATCTTCTCGATGTATCGTGACTTCGGTTTCTCTGACTTTCAAGTGAAGCTGAGCACTCGGCCCGAATCCCGCACCGGTTCCGATGAAATTTGGGACCGTGCAGAAGCGGCCCTTGAAAATGCCCTGATACGGCTGAATGTTCCGTTCAAGATCAATCCGGGAGACGGGGCCTTTTACGGGCCCAAGATTGATTTTGATATTCGCGACGCAATCGGCCGCATGTGGCAGTGCGGAACCGTGCAGTGCGATTTTTCGATGCCGATGCGATTCGGGCTTGAATATGTGGGAGCCGACGGAGGAAAGCACACTCCGGTGATGATCCACAGAGCACTGCTGGGGTCGATGGAACGATTTATCGGCATTCTCATTGAACAGTACACCGCAGATCTCCCGCTCTGGCTTTCACCGGAACAGATTCGCATTCTGTCTGTCTCCGATAAAATGCAGGAGCAGGCGGAAAAAGTTTGCGCGGAGTTTCTGGCGGCAGGCATTCGCGCTAGCGTGGACCATCGCAATGAAAAACTCGGATTCAAGATACGCGACGCCGAAGTACACAAAGTTCCTTATATGGCGGTGATTGGAGCGAAAGAGGCGGAATCAGGTCAAGTTTCACTACGGAGGAGAAAAGAGGGCGACCTCGGGAGTGTGGCGGTTAACGCGGCAATTGAAAAGTTGTCGGCGGAGATTCGCTCCCGCGTATCCCATTAGTGCATGGAAAAAAGAGGCCCGTTCATAAGACCCGAAAATAAGGATACGACTCGCATCAACGAGCGCATCCGCTGTCCTGAAGTGCGTGTCATTGGAAATGATGGCAGTCAGTTGGGCATCATGCCTCCTGAGCGCGCACTGGAACTCGCTCGTCAGACGGAGTTCGATTTGGTTGAGATTGCGCCGACTGCCACGCCGCCCGTAGTCAAGATCATGGATTACGGCAAGTACAAGTACGACATCGCGCGCAAGGAACGTATCGCCCGTAAGAAACAGCAGAACACGGTTATGAAGGGTATCCGCCTGAGTCCTTCAACTGACGATCACGATTTGATGACCAAAGTTCGACTGGCGCGCGGCTTCATCCTCGAGGGTGCGAAAGTTAAGGCGTCCATCATGTTTCGAGGGCGCATGATCACGCACCAGGAATTCGGCGTTAAAATGCTGGAGAGAATGGCCACAGAGCTGGCGGACGTTTCGAAAATGGAGTATCCTCCCAAAATGGAGGGGCCTCGCATGATGACCATGATACTTGTCAAGAAGTAAACGGAGATAGAAAATGCCAAAAATGAAGACTCGCCGGGCCGCCGCAAAGCGGTTTCAGATCACCGGATCGGGAAAACTCAAGCACAAAAAGTCGTTTCGCCGCCACTTGCTCGCGCATAAGAACAGTTCGCGGATGCGCAGCCTTGAAGGCAATTTTGTGACTGAAGGCGCGAATCTGAAAATTCTACGCCGAATTCTCGGTACTGCACTCACAGCTCCGAAGAAAAAAGACTAATTGTTGTCGCGAGGAAAACGGCAACGTGGAGCCGTAACTTCGCATCTAACCCGTAGCGCCGTACGGCGGTCACAGAAGCTGCCGAATATCTGTCTACATTCTCATAAGGAGAACCAATGCCACGCGCAACAAATGCCCCGGCAGACCGGGCACGAAAAAACAAAATATTCAAGGCTGCGAAAGGCTACATTGGCCGCCGCGGCACCTTGATCAAGGCGACGACCGAGACCGTTGAAAAAGGGTGGGCGCGCGCATTCAAAGATCGCAAGCAGAAGAAGCGTGAATACCGCAGCTTGTGGATTATTCGAATCAATGCGGCCGTTCGTGAACATGGGCTCAGCTATTCAAGATTTATTGCCGGTCTAAAGAAGCAGGGGATTACGCTCGATCGTCGTCAGCTTGCGGAGCTTGCGGTGAGCGATCCGAACGGATTCGCCGCAATTGCGAAGAAAGTAGCCGCCTAAATGGGGTTTACACCGGTCATACGGTGATGCTCGCGAGTCTATTGCTCGCGCGAAACTTCGGATGATGAGTCAAGCGATTCCCGTTTGTCGGGGATCGCTTTCTCTTTGCAAACTAGTTAATAGTACATGCTCGAACTAATCAAAAAAATTCGCGACGAGGCCGTAAGTGCGTTCGAAAGTGCGAGTGCGCTTGCAGAAGCGGAAGCGGCGAGTTTGCAATACCTCAGCCGCAAAGGTCTGGTCGCCGATCTCTTTAAGCAAATGGCTAAGGTCGAGGCGAGCGAACGGCCAAGGGTCGGTCAGTTAATCAACGACCTGCGTGCGGAGTTGGAGAGCATTGCCGAAGAAAGACTTCGTGCACTGAAGCCTAAGCAATCCGGTCCTCAGTTGGATACAACGCTGCCGGGACGCAGTCCATTTGTGGGTACGTTACATCCCCTCACTTTGGTGACTCGACAGATCATTGACATCTTTCGCGGCATGGGATTTCGCGTGGCCGACGGTCCGGAAATCGAGTTAGTCAAGTACAATTTTGATATGTTGAACACGCCGCCTTGGCATCCGTCGCGGGACGAGTCCGACACAATGTACTTGCCGAACGGATTTGTGATTCGCACTGAGACTTCACCCGTACAGATTCGGGTCATGGAGTCTCAACAGCCACCGGTGCGGATCATTTCGCCGGGGCGAGTGTACCGCCGCGACCGACCTGATGCCACCCATTCTCCGATGTTTCATCAGGTGGAAGGACTGTACGTGGACGAGGGCGTTACAATGGCTGAACTAAAGGGCACTTTGCTGCTTTTCTATCGTGAGTTGTTTGGTGCGGACACGAAAGTTCTCATGCGACCTCACTTCTTCCCGTTCACGGAGCCCTCGGCAGAAGTTGATGTAAGTTGCCCGTTTTGTCATG
>CAZVXJ010000249.1:0-4835 GCA_964631675.1 uncultured Alphaproteobacteria bacterium | reverse complement strand
CATCCCGATCTTGCTGTCGCCGCAGACGGAGGCCAAGGTACCGGGCAAAAACCTGCTGGAAAAGTCTATGTCTACCTCGGTGGACCTGGATTTGGCGGTTCAGCTGCAGCGGTGCTCTCGATTGGGGAATCCCGCGACAGCTTCGGACAATCCGTGTCTCTGAAGCATGATATCAACGGTGATGGACTTGCCGATCTCGTAATCGGAGCTCCGCACTCGGCCAAATCTGGGGCCACCTCCGGCAGGGCCTACATCTGGTTTGGCAAAAAAGACGGTTCGCCGGGCAAAGCACCGGATAAAGAGATTCCTCTGGGGACCATGAACGACCTGTTTGGTACGTCCGTGACGACCGGAGATCTAAATGGTGATGGACAGGCGGATCTAGTCATTGGTGCGCCCCACTACGGAACAGAGGCAACTTATAGCGGGGCAGCGTTCATTTTCCATGGTGGATCCGGTGCCAAGTTTGCAAAGCCGGATCAGCTGCTGAAGGGTGAGTTGACTTCGTTTCAGGACCAATTTGGATGGTCTGTAGCCATCATCCCTGACCTTAACGGCGACGGAAAGTCGGAGTTGCTTGTTGGCGCGCCACAGGCCGCTTCCAATGCGAAACAGATGGGCAAGGTCTATCTATATAATGGCGGAGATGAGCTGTCTGCAGCGAACGGAAGCACATTCTGGGGCAGCAGCGAGGCGGGTCGATTCGGACAGCGTGTCTACAGCTTGGGGGAGATTAATGGCGACAGCAAGGGTGACTGGGCAGTCCAGGCTGATGCTGAAGCCGGAAGCCGTGGCACGGTTCACCTGTTCTACGGGGGATGGGAGAAGCCATTTTATAAGTACACGGGTGAGTCAATAGCTGACCGGATCGGAGGCACACTGGCATCTGTAGGAGATTTGGATGGCAACGGTTCGCACGAGATTTTGATTGGCGCCCGATGGAATGACACCGAGGCGGAAAATACCGGCCGAGTGTACATTCTGAGCTTTGACTGATACGCAACCGAATTGGCTCACCTGTCCTAGAATTCTGACAGAGTAGGCTGCTTCTCACTGGTATAGCGCTTGCGAAACAAGCAATTAGGTTGGGCTGACCTGCGGCCCCGCCTAATTGCTTTTTTTTGTGCAGGGGGTTATATTGTAGGTCTGGGAAATTTCTCCACAGATTTGGAAACAAATGTTTATTCAGCAGTTAAAAAACAAGATTCAGGAAAAGACTCTCAGGGTTGGGGTAATAGGCCTCGGTTACGTCGGACTTCCTCTCGCGGTGGAATTTGCCCGCAAGGGCATCCGCGTTACCGGAATCGAAATCGTTGAAGACAAAGTACAACGCGTACTGGCCGGGTCGTCGTATGTTCTTGACGTTCCAGAACAGCAGTTGGCAGAGGTTGTCACGAAAGGTCTGCTTTCCGCGACGTCCGACTACAGTGTCATTAAGGAGCTGGATGCAATTTCGATTTGCGTCCCCACACCACTGAACAAGACAGGTGATCCGGATATCTCCTATATCATTTCCGCTCGCGATGAGATTCTGAAGTATGCACATCCAGGATTAATTATTATTCTGGAGAGCACCACCTATCCGGGAACGACGGACGAACTTATCGTGACAGCCTTCGAAGACAAGGGATTCAAAGTCGGACAGGATATTTTCATTGCCTTTTCGCCCGAGCGCGTAGATCCGGGCAATCCCGTTTATCAAACCCACAATACGCCAAAAGTTGTTGGCGGCCACACCGCGGCATGTCTTGAAGTTGCCGTAGCAGTTTACGGAATCATCATTGAAAAAATTGTGCCGGTCGCTTCGACGAAATCTGCCGAGCTGGCCAAGTTGCTCGAGAACACCTTCCGCTCGATCAACATCGGACTGGTGAATGAGCTGGCCATCATGTGCAACTTGCTCGATGTGGATGTGTGGGAAGTTATAGGTGCAGCCGCAACGAAGCCCTTTGGATTCATGCCGTTCTATCCGGGTCCGGGACTTGGGGGACATTGCATTCCGATCGATCCGATCTACTTGTCGTGGAAGCTCAAGACATTAAAGTACCGGGCAAGATTCATTGAACTTGCGGATGATATCAATGGAGGTATGCCGGAGTATGTCGTGAAACGCATCGCCGAGGCACTGAATGACCACGAGCGCTCGATCAAGGGCTCAAAGGCCGTTGTACTTGGAGTTGCGTACAAGCGCGATATTGACGATCCGCGCGAGTCGCCGTCGCTTGATATTATTGAGGAGTTAGAGGATCGCGGTGCCCATGTTGTGTATCACGATCCGTTCATTCCATCGGTCTCTATCGAGGGCAAGACTTACAAGTCCACACCGCTCACGGATGTGCTGATTTCCGGAGCGGATGTGGTAGTCATCTGCACCGACCATTCTGCCATCAATTACAGCGCCATTGTAGACAAGGCGAAACTTGTGTTCGATGCGCGCAATGCGACCAAGTCGCTGGGGAGACGCAACAACGTCGTCAGACTCTGATCGCGTGAGCAGAGCACTTGGTATTCTGAAGCTCGTCCGTCCAGCGCAATGGACTAAGAATCTTGTCATCTTTGCTGCGCTGCTGTTCTCCCCGGCGAAAGTCGTGCTGGAGAACCCTGATGCCGTTGTACAGGTTCTTCAGGCGTTCTTTGCGTTCTGCCTGCTATCGAGCGGCGTGTATGCATTCAATGATCTGGTCGATCTCCCGACGGATCGGCATCATCCCCGCAAGCGCAACCGGCCGCTACCTTCCGGCCTTGTCAGTCCGGTCTCCGCTGGTATCATTTCGGCGTCTCTCACAATACTTGCCCTGACATGGGCCTTTGCGATTGAGAGATCTTTCGGATGGATATCCGTTGCCTACCTCGCCACAAACATCGTCTATACACTCGGCTTCAAGCACGCGGTCATATTGGATGTCCTGCTGCTTTCAACCGGGTTTGTCTATCGAGCGGTCGCCGGAGTTGCTGTTGTCACGCCGTTTCTACCCGAGGCGTATCTTTCTTACTGGCTTATACTCTGTGCATTTCTGCTTTCGCTCTTCCTGGCACTTGCCAAACGCCGTCATGAGATTGCGACGCTCGGGGAAAATGCCGCCACACACCGCGCGAGTCTCGCACACTACAGTCTCGCTTTCATAGACCAAATGCTGGCGACGCTGGCCTCCGCAACCATCGTGTCGTACAGTCTGTACACCATTTCCGATGACACTCTGAAGCACTATGGCACGCGCGATCTGTTTTGGACGATACCGTTTGTAGTATACGGGTTGTTTCGCTATCTGTACCTGATTCACGGTCGCGGAGAAGGAGGAGATCCTTCCAGTCTGCTCGTGCGAGACAAAGCAACTTTGTTAAATGTACTGTTGTGGGCAGTTACATCTGCTTCCATTGTCTATCTCAGGTAGAATCACCCGGACATGAAGTGTGACCTTCGCAATGCAACCGTACTTGCCGTCCTCTCTGCGTCACTCTTGGCGGGTTTGCTTTCAGGTTGCAAGCCAAAGGAGGAAGAGAAGAACGGAGTATTTGGAATCGTCACAGTGGAAGGTGGATCTGCGGATGGCGTGACAGTAAGGCTCTACCGCGAACCCAATTTCAACCAAACTTATGTTTGGAATGCCACGGCAAGGTTGTCGCAAGTCGGTTTTCGATGGACACCACCGGCGGCTTTTGATTGGAGACGGGAGCGCGGGGATTCCGTGCTGATGGGGGAGGTGATCACCGCTTCCAATGGCGAATTCAACTTTGCAGATCTCTCGGATGATGATTATCTCGTTGTGGCAATCAAAGCTGGTTTTGGCTGGAGTGCACCCAAGCGAGTGCAAGTTCGCGGTTCAGCGCTTGACGTGGGCACCCTGAGGCTATATGAAGAGACTTCCATCCCCCGCCAGATCATAAACGAGCAACTTACGTTCTTAGCCGGCCACCATTATGTTCTCGACGATGATTTGATCATCGGACCGAGTGGATTTCTTACCTGCGAGCCCGGAGCCGTCGTTCGCGTGCCGTACAATGGTAATATCATCATTCAAGGCGGAATTGAGGCCATCGGAACGCCAGATCAGTTCGTTTACTTTACGTCCGACGAAACTCGACCGACGGACTCCGATTGGGAGCGGTTTGAGATCTTTGCCAATGAATCTGTGCCCACGCCAGTGTTTCGTTATTGCCGTCTCGACTACTGTTCTGACGGTATCTTGGCGCACACGGGAGGTGCGATTGTGGACCAGTGCTACTTCAGCCGATGCGCGGGTGGAGCCATTGACATGAGCGCAAATTCCCCTGCTGGCACGGTGCGCGAAGTGACGCGGTGTGTTTTTGAAGACATCCTGGTCGGAGTACGTATCTTCTCGGCGAACGACATCAATATCCGTAACAATATTTTCTGGTCATGTGACAACTCCGGTGTGTTTCTCGAAAGAGTCTACGGCGGCACGCTCTGTTGCAACTATTTTGAAGACTGTGGTCGCACCGACTCGAGCCTGCAGTTCGGCAGATCGACGATCTTCATGTCTTACGTTACGAATACGACTATCTGCAACAACGAGGCCTTTCATTGTACATTTGTCTTCGACATCGGATCTGGAGTGGATTCCACCGCGATAATCGAGAAGAACGAAGTTCAAAGTAGTACACGGTGCCTGAACGTGCGAGTCACGCTGGAGCAGGAACTGCCTTCATTTCCAACTTACCGTCAGAACTGCATGAGGTCGATAGACCGCCACTGCGTTGAAGTCTCCTCTTGCCACATCAACACTCATGATCAGGATTGCAGGTACAACTTTTGGAATACGACGGATCCGAATTTAGTGCGACAGCGGTTTATTTATGACTGTTCCGGCGATCCC